>JBBSSE010000633.1:0-1500 GCA_038242375.1 Chitinophagales bacterium | reverse complement strand
ATATCCCTGTTTTTAAAAGCAGTCACGACGGAAATAATGAGTAATGCAAAGATTAAAATAATGAAAACCATATCTTTAGAAATTTTCCTGATTAGGATATAAATAATTTAGAATTAAAAGTACACGAATATGAGTTCCTAAAAGATTCGGGTTTTAAGGTTGTTATAATTTGAAGAATAATAAAAAGCTCAATAATAATATCTTTAAATTATTCATCTTAGACGAAAAGTCTGAAAAAAATAAGAAGTTGTTTAAATTAGGATTTTCTAAATAGATTTATACCGGCATTTTTTTAAAACTCAAACTTTTATTATGAAAATCTTTTTCGCTTTTTTTTCGCTCATTTTAATATCTGTTTTTGCCTGCGCACAACAAAAAATTTCAGTAAATGACATTCAATCCGCAGAAAAAATAATTTCTGTTGAATTCAGTCCTGCAAAAAACGATTCCTTGCTTGGTAGTGTTCAATCCAGAGCCAAAATATATGAAAAAATGCACCGATTGCCTCTTAGTAATTCAGTGCCATTATCCACTTCTTTCAGTCCGGTATTGCCATATATGAAATTTGAAAGGAAACAATTACCTGTTCATTTTACATTACCGGCAGACGTAAAACTTCCTGCTAATAAAAATGATCTTGCATTTTATTCCATTCCACAACTTGCATCTTTAATTAAAAATAAAAAGATCACTTCTACAGAGCTTACAAAGTTTTTTCTAAACAGGCTTAAACAATATGGAGATACACTTCAATGTGTGATTGAACTGACGGAAGAAATAGCCATGAAAGAAGCCGCACAAGCGGATAAGGAAATCGCGGCAGGTAAATACAGAGGTGTATTGCACGGGATTCCGTATGGTTTAAAGGATTTGTTTGCTGTAAAAGGAACAAAAACGACCTGGGGAGCGGAACCATATAAAGACCAGGTGATTGATGAAAATAGTTATGCTTATCAGAAATTAAAAGATGCAGGAGCTGTATTGGTAGCCAAATTAACCTTAGGTGCTTTGGCGATGGGAGATTATTGGTTTGGTGGACAAACAAAAAGTCCCTGGAATTTATTGAAAGGATCCAGTGGTTCTTCAGCCGGTTCCGCCGCCGCAACAGTAGCGGGTTTGGTGCCTTTTGCTATTGGAACTGAAACGCATGGTTCAATCATTTCTCCTTCCAATGCTTGTGGAGCAACGGGATTACGACCAACTTTTGGATCAATAAGCCGTACAGGTGCCATGGCGTTGAGCTGGACACTTGACAAAACAGGTCCTATTTGCCGGAGTGCCGAAGATGCTGCTATTGTTTTTAATTATCTCCATGGGAATGATGAATCTCTACCTGCAAATAGCAAAACGGAAAAAATAGATGAAAAGCGTGGAGCAGATGCTTCAGCCGTAAATATGCCTTTTAATTATAAGGAGAAAATTGATTTGTCTAAAATGAAGATTGCTTACGCACAGAATTACTTTAATAAAAGAGATACAATGGGAAATGAAAACGCTGTT
>JBBSSE010000632.1:0-1500 GCA_038242375.1 Chitinophagales bacterium | reverse complement strand
GCCGGAGCAGTAATGGTGTAATCGATATTTCCATATTCAAGATAAAACTCACCCGCTCCGAGGTAAGGCAAGGTATTCCATCCTTCCACATCATCATACACACACATGCGTGGAAACCACTGGGCTATTTCATAGACCCAGCCGTTCTTCGAATGCAATCTTCCCATACGATCTGTACCATATTGAGGAACTGAAAAAGAATAATTTATTTTAAGTTCAAGAGTTCCGGTTTTAGCAGCCAGCGGCTGGGGCAGCCAAACCTGCATTCTTGTATCAGAAACAATGTATTTTGCTTTGGTCGTTTTACCGTTCATGACAATATCCACAGAATTTAATTCATCACCCTTTGTAAATGTCTTTGCGGCAAATCGTCCACCGGTAACGGGACTGGTTGCCTGCGCCCGGCTGTCTTCCTTATAAATATTCTGGTCCAGGTAAAGCCACAAAAATTTTAAAGGATCAGGGCTGTTATTTTTGTATTTAATAGAGATATTACCATTAACAGTTTTCCGGGTAGTATCCAGCGATACATCAATTTTATAATCGACACGATTTTGCCAATAGGCAGGACCCGGCTGGCCACTCGCGCTCCGGTATTCATTCCCGTTTGAAGGATAAAAAAATGGCGCGAATGCTTCGTGTTGGTCATAACGGGAACCACTGTCTGATTGAGAAAAAACCGCGGTTCCTGTGAACATACAAATGAATGCTACAATAAGATTTTTTTTCATTACTAACTATTTTGTATAAATAAAAGAAACACTTTTATTGAAGCTGCACCTTTAGAGTGGGTGCTGAAAAACAAGCGATCAATTCGTTTTTTCTCTGGATAAGAAGGGTTGGGAATGGACGAATTTAAAATACTTTATTAGCATAAGCAGGTGTGCCAACATCAATAATGAAAATATTTTCACTAAAGTCATGCCGCACTTTCAGAGATTCCGGAAAATTTTGATAGAAGTGATAGAAGAGGTGACACCTTTCCAAAAAGTTGTCACCTCTGGCAGCTATGAACATTTTTGAATTTAAATCACTGTTCAGGAATAACAAGGACCATTATCTTCCAGTACGCTTCACCTTATACTTTATTTGTACAGGCTGCACCCCCGCCCTGATCATACCAATTTTCTTAGCTGCTTTTTTACTTAAATCAATAATGCGCCCTTCTACAAACGGGCCCCTGTCGTTAATCCTCACTTTTACAGTTTTACCATTGGACAGGTTTTTTACTTTTACGATTGTTCCAAAGGGGAGCGTTTTACTCGCTGCTGTTTTTTTTCTTTGTCTGAAGATTTCTCCATTGGCAGTACGCCGGCCGTTGAATTTATCAGCATAATAAGAGGCTTTGCCGGTTTGGGAGATTTTGGGTGCGCAAGAGCTGAATGCAATCAGGACCAGGCTTAGGATTAGAAAAATGTTCGATTTCATAGGTAAATTCCGATTTTATATCTGCGGTGTTTTTCAAGGGTTCAAGGCGAAAATATAAAAACTACTGTAAAT
>JBBSSE010000631.1:0-1517 GCA_038242375.1 Chitinophagales bacterium | reverse complement strand
TTAGATAAAATTGGATTTTCCTATGATTGGAGCCGCGAAGTGAGAACGAGCGATCCATCTTATTATCGCTGGACACAATGGATATTCCTCCAATTATTTGAAAGCTGGTATAACCATACTACAGATAAAGCAGAATCTCTATCAACATTGATAGAAGAATTCAAAGCCAATGGTTCCGTAAATGTCAAGGAAGCAGATTGCCGTTTTACAGCAGAAGAGTGGAATCAATTTGACGAGAAAAAGCAACAGGAAATTTTAATGCAGTTCCGCCTGGCATTTTCCTCTTTTGGAGAAGTGAACTGGTGTGAAGCTTTGGGAACAGTGCTGGCAAATGATGAAGTGGTAAATGGCGTAAGTGAACGCGGCGGCCATCCTGTAGAAAAAAAGAAAATGCGCCAATGGTATTTAAGAATAACGGATTACGCAGACAGATTACTGAAAGGCCTGGAAACAGTGAATTTCAGCGATGCCATGAAAGAAATGCAACGGAATTGGATTGGTAAGAGTGAAGGCGCGGAGATGGTTTTTGAAGTATCGTCGAATCAGAATATAGGCCTCACCCCCAGCTCCTCTCCAAAAGGAGAGGGGGGCGAAGAAACCCCACTTCCAAAGGAAAGTTTTCAAACAGGCAATAAGCAATTTTGGCCTTTATTGAAAGATTTATCCAGGGAGAACAGAAAGGATCCTACACCCGCAGAAGATAAATTATGGCAGGCATTAAGAAACAATCAATTGGAGACTAAAGTAAGAAGGCAACATGTAATTGATGGTTTTATTATTGATTTTGCTTTTTTAAATGAGAAACTATTAATAGAAGTTGATGGTGAATATCATGATGATCCTGAACAGAAAAAATATGATGATTCAAGAACTGAATTTTTAGAAAGCCTGGGTTATAAATTAATCAGATTTTCGAATGATGAAGTAGAAAAACATTTTCAAGAAGTGAAAGAACGTATTAAGTCGGAGTTAGTGACTTCCCCCCTCTCCGGCAGGAGAGGGGTCGGGGGTGAGGCGAAAGAGTCTGGTTCCAACCACAGCATCAAAGTCTACACCACCCGCCCTGACACCATATTCGGTGTAGATTTCCTGGTACTTGCTCCCGAGCATGAATTAGTAAAAACAATTACAACGCCGGAGCAGCAGTCATCCATAAACGATTATTTACAGTATGTAAAAAGCCGGAGCGATAGGGAAAGACAATCAGAAGTGAAACAAATCACTGGTTGCTTCACAGGAGCATACGCCCTTAATCCATTCAATGGCAAACAAATTCCTATTTGGATCGCTGAATATGTATTGGCAGGATATGGCACTGGTGCTATCATGGCTGTTCCTTGCGGAGATCAACGGGATTTTCTTTTTGCAAAACATTTTAATATTCCAATCACAAATATTATTGGTGAACATTATACTGGAAATGAAGCAAATCCGACGAAGGACGCTATTTTGGAAAATTCCGGTTTTCTAAACGGAATGAAGATGAAAGATGCCATGGGAGTGGCAATGGATAAAAT
>JBBSSE010000630.1:0-1523 GCA_038242375.1 Chitinophagales bacterium | reverse complement strand
GGACTTAGCCAATGCATACATGTTGGTAGATAAATTCGCGAAGACTGCACGTTGTTTACTGATATCCTTTGTTTCAGAAATAGCCCCGGCATCTTTTACAAGAGCATTACGACTTCCTTCCGGAATGGTCCGGTTGCTGATGCCATTAGCCGTTTTTAAGAATGCTTCGGCCTGTAGAGCTGCTGTATTTGAATTACCTTCTACCAAAGCGTTTTTAACCTGGTAATATGCATTGAGTAATTGAGATAATTGTGCTTGATTGGTTGTATCCTGTGCAAAGGATTTTTGTGTGAAAGCGGTTGCTATAAGAGCAACGAAAAGAAATAACTTTTTCATTTTTAATAATTTAATTGTATAAAATAATTACATGTCCCGAAAATTTCGCGGACAGAAATACTCTACCATTAAATCATATTTGAAAACTCTGAATTGCTATGCGAATATCCGGTATCGGGGGATGATGGCTCCGGATAAAATATCTGATGTGTGAATCTATTAATGAATTTAGAAGATTAATAGTATAGAATGAAGCAATAAACGTCGTAAAAAAAACCGGGCTTATTATACTTATGGATGGCGTAATTATTTTATCCTGTTGGGCAATTTGCGTTACTTTATCATGACAGCAATTATCTTCATCATTGCTTGTTTTCTGAAGGTGGTTGTCTGCTTCTTCGTGGTGACTTTTAACTTCGTTGGGATGTTGATGCTGTTTGCCATCCGCATGTACATGGATAGGGATATCCGTTATTTCTTCTTCATGATGACTTGAATTAAAACCCATATCGAACCCGATAGCACAGGCAAACCCAATGATTGTATTCAAAGAGAATACGATCAAAAGGAAAGCTGCTTTGAGTTGTATAGATTTAATTTTCTTCATTAGTGAATTGCAATAGTAGATATTAATTTAATTACCGGTTTATACACATAAAAACCATGCCCAAGTTTGAGCATGGTTTTTTAATAAATACTTAATTTTTTAATTCTTCCGCTTTGTAACCTGCCTTTTCAACTGCGTTAATTACATCAGATTCATTGCTATCTTCTGTTGAAACAGTTAGTATTTTCTGTGGATTTTGAGTATCCACTTTCCAGTTACCTTCTCCAAAAGTTTCGTTTAATACTGGTGTCACCTTCGCTATGCAAGAACCGCACATAATGTTTGTTTTTACTTCTATTGTTTTCATTTTGTTTTATTTTGTTTTAACGAAGTTACCATTGATGAAAGGAGCTATTGTTACACAATTACTGATAATATTTATAAAATTTCCGGTATCTATAGTTCCTGTCACGGAGGAATAATCTGTTTTTCATTATCCAGGATAGATATTAAACATGTCTACACGATCCAAATTGCGCCTATTTGATTGTAGCTTTTCATTTCTTCAATATCTTCTAAACTTTCAAACTATATTAAGTAAAATCATTCGTCCCAATAATTGTTCTCCTTCCCGGACCTGTTTGCGCAATAATCATCAATTGTCCTTTTGTAAAGTGCCATCTTTTAGCACTTTATAAAG
>JBBSSE010000629.1:0-1526 GCA_038242375.1 Chitinophagales bacterium | reverse complement strand
ATCTGCCGTTAGGATTTGGTCTTTTTCCATTTTGTTATCCCTGGTCTTGTAATCATAATTGAGATTCCATACCTGTACTTTTGATCCGGCAAGAGGTTGGCCTGTCGTCCGGTCAAGGACGAAGTAACTATTATTACTATTGATAAAACTAATATTTGAAACATGAAAATATTGAGCCGCCAGCGGATTTTTATCCAAGCTGAAGCCGGCGTCAGAACTGGCAAGCAACACATACTCTCCTACAGGTAATGCGTCAATTTTTATTTCAGTAGAATGTGATAAATAATCGTCAATAACCGGAAGATCCTGTTTCCAAGTGCGAATGTTTTTTTGTGAAACTAATCTTGAAAAGATACTTTGATTTTCACCATTTTTCCTCAAATAACTTTTTAATTCAGGGGTTAATAGGAGAAGCCTTAAATGAATTTGCTTCGTGTTTTGAAAGTTGACAAGCGTCCGAAATGGGATTCCGGGAACGTTTACTTTTTCTGTAGTAAGACTTAATTCCGGATGAATGACCTGGTAAATTAAATTCTGCGCATTGATCCCTCCTTCGCTTTTTGGATATTTTGTTACAAGAGCATCTAAAATTTCTTTGGCTTTTTTTACAGAATAACCAGGTGATGAAAGATTATTGTTATGAATTTCCAGTGCCTTGTTATAAATAGCTTGAGCCATTAAAAACGTAGCCTGGGCAGAAAGGGGATTCTTTTCATATTCCGTTCCGATATTTTTTAGGGCATTAATGAAAAGTGAATCCTTTTCAGTCATTACAGCATATTGATTTACAAATTCTACCCGTTCAATATCCGCATCTATCAGCGCATCTTTTTCTTTATCTTTTTCGTGAAATGCCAATAATTTTTGAAAGATAACCAAGGCTTTTTGATGAAGAGAAGAGCTATCTTTTGTTTCAAAAGAATGATGAATAAATTCAGTCACAGGGGCAAATGCTTTCGGATCATCAATTTCAAAGGCATAGGCAGGATGGGTGATATCACGTTCGTCATTTTTAAAATAATCCAGGGCACGGTGCGCAAGCAAGTCGAATAGGGTAGGGCGGAGATTACGTGCATTTCCTTTCAGAATGATTGGGTCGTAGGTATTTAAAGAAGTATTTTTTAGCAATGCTTCTTCATTTAAAGACGCCAGGAATAACTCACTTATTTTTTTATGCAAATCATCAATCGTCCACGTAGCTATATCCTTTTTGTCAAAATTGTTTGTATTTGTGTGGGAATAAAATTTATACCTGTTTTGCTGAAAGTAATTCCAGTACATCTGTGCTGTAATGCTTTGTAAGATGGCTTTCGCAGCTCCTTTTTGAGTGTTGATCTCCGATTCAAATGATGCGATGCTTTTTTCAGAAGCGTTTTCTTCAATATTTTGTTCAAGAGAAATTCGGAAAAGAAGAGTCTTTATAATTTGAGGATTGTTGTTGCTCTTTTTCGCCTGTATATAAATTGTATTTACTTCTGTCAAAGCAGATTTTGTCAATCCCTTTTTTTGAAACTCTTCTATTTTTT
>JBBSSE010000628.1:0-1526 GCA_038242375.1 Chitinophagales bacterium | reverse complement strand
TGATCGGAGGATGCTTTGGAGGCGGAATAAGGACTACGCGGATCGTAAGGAGTTTCTTCTACAAAGAATCCTTCATCTCCAAGACTGCCATATACTTCGTCTGTAGAAATGTGATAAAATAATTTCCCTTCCAGATCATTTTTCCAGGCTTCCTTGGCTTGCTGTAATAAAGACACTGTGCCCAGTACATTCGTTTTCACAAAAGATAGCGGATCAGTAATGGAGCGGTCTACATGGCTTTCTGCTGCGCAATGTAAAACACCTGTAAATGCGTATTTTTCAAACAGGCTTTTAATCAAGTCCATATCCTCAATATCGCCTTTTACAAAAGTATAATTTGGCTTATCTTCTATATCCACTAAATTTTCAAGATTTCCTGCATAAGTGAGTTTATCCAGGTTTACAATTTGGCAATCAGGGTATTTATTAACAAAGAGTCTTGTAAGATGAGAGCCGATAAATCCGGCACCGCCGGTAATTAAAATCGCTTTATGCATGTTTCATTTTTTATTTAAAGTGGGCAAAAATATAATATAATAGTGGTATTGAATCCTTAAAAAGCAAATCAGTCAAAATCATTTGTGAGATCTGCTTTTGGATATTGATATTCCGGTTTTCTCAGGTGAATGGTCTTAAATGTTTTCTTTAATGGTTTCGACAATTTCTTTTGCTGCATTTCCTGTCCCGTATATATCCGGAATATATTCTCCCGGAGCAATTTTTAATTCATTTTTGATGTCCTCTACGTGGTCAAATACGAGCGTGTTCCATCCATTCTTTAGTGTTTCAGTCCATTCAGTTTCACTCCTGACGGTAATACATTTTTTTTGCAGCATATAAGCCTCCTTCTGCATTCCGCCGCTATCTGTAATAATCGCATCAGCATATTTCTGGTACGACAATGATTCTACATAGCCGATTGGTTCAATAAAACGGATGTTTTGATAATCGTTCCGGTCTATTTCAAAAGATTTCATGCGCGAAACGGCTCTTGGATGAATAGGGAAAATAACAAGCTTATCCAGATTGTTTAAAACCTTCAGAATGCTCTTCAGTCGTTCTTTTTCATCGGTATTATATGGCCGGTGAAGTGTAGTGAAATAATACGGCTCTTCACAAAGTCGTTTAATTTTATCCTTAACCAGGTTCAGCGTATCACACATCACATCGCCGCTTAAAAAAATACCCATATGCCGGATTCCTTCTTTTTCAAGATTTTCAATTGCTTGTTTCGTAGGGCAAAATAATAATTTGGAAAACTCATCTGCCACAATCCGGTTCACTTCTTCCGGCATAGACCGGTTGAAACTTCGAAGGCCCGCCTCAATGTGAATAATGGGTATAGGCATTTTCGCACCGACCAACGCGCCGGCTAATGTACTGTTGGTATCTCCATAAATTAAAAGCGCATCAGGCTTTTCCTGCATGCACACTTTTTCTATTTCGGCCATCATTATTCCTGTTTGTTCACCCTGCGGTTTGCTTCCGCCAATATCAAAAAGAAAATCCGGGGCAGGAATGCGGAG
>JBBSSE010000627.1:0-1537 GCA_038242375.1 Chitinophagales bacterium | reverse complement strand
TTTCAAAAAAGTATTTGATACAATTTTCATTTTTTCTGTTTTTTATTTTTTATAATTACTTACTACGTCCGGGGTTTAAAATTTGTTACACTTCATTTTTTTTACCCTTTTCATACTTCTTTTAATCAAGGTTATGCCAAAAGATAAAATGCTTACTCTCAATCACTTAATAATTACATCGGTTTCTTAAACCGTACGGAAATGATACAATCCGGAGAATTGTTCATTAAAAACCGTTCATTTTTTGGTGAAGAAAAAATGGAGTAGCGCATGTCGAGAACTCCCGTTGTTAAAAATTAGTTTGAAGGATGATGCATGCATAAAGAAAATAAATTTTGAAAACAATTCGCCTCCTTTTCCTGCAAATAACTTTTTCTAAAATAATTATAGTTAAGGTAGAAGGAGCTCTTTTATAGGTTAAGCTAAATAGATGAATACGAATAGCCAAAGCCTAAAGTGAATTATTTAATTGATCGAATATTTATTAATCCCCGTCTGTATCATTACGAAACACTCACTGTATCAAAACCGAACACTTTTATATTTTTCATTCTTACAAGTAATTGATAATCAATAGATACAATTATGGCATAGGTTTGAATAACCATAAGGCAGAAATGAGATTTATTTAAGACCTTACAAGCAATTTCAATAAATAAACATGGATAGAGTCATTGTAAAAAAGAAATGGAATTCAAAAAGAATATTGACGATTGCAGGGATCGTTGCCCTGATTGCTTTGCTTGCAGGAAGTTATTTTTTCACCTCTGGAGGCAGCAAATTAAATGTAGATCCTGAAAGAATAACCATCAGCTCTGTTAAGAATGGAAATTTTAAAGAATTCATTCCGGTAAATGGGGTTGTCCTTCCTTTGACAACGATTTACCTGGATGCGATGGAAGGCGGAAGGGTAGAAGAGAAATTTGTAGATGATGGCACCATGATGAAAAAGGGGCAACCGATTCTAAGACTTTCCAATACGGACTTGCAATTGGGATTGGTAACGCAACAGACCAACGTTTATAATTTATTGACTCAAATGCAGATCTCAAAAAATGCTGCTCAACAAAATACCGTGAGCAAACTCAACCAGGTGACAGATGTGGAGAGCCAGTTAAAAGAAGCAGAACGCGTGTATAAATTGAATAAACATTTGTTTGAAGAAAAAGTGATTGGTTCGCAGGAGTTTCAGCAATCCCAAAATAATTACAATTATTTTTTGCAGAAGAAAAAATTGACTGATCAGATCTTACAACAGGATTCTGTTTCCACGGAACAACAACTTCAACAAGCCCGGCAATCCTTCGAAGGTTCACAAACCGCTCTGAATGTGATGCGTCAAAAAGTGGGTGACCTGATCGTACGCTCACCAATTGATGGACAACTGACATCCTTGGACGCAGAGATTGGCCAGCAAAAAAATAAAGGAGAACGCCTTGGACAAATTGATGTGACCACAGGATATAAAGTACGCGTGGAGATTGACGAGCATTATATTTCAAGAATATTTATCGGATTAATGGGAGATTTTGATTTC
>JBBSSE010000626.1:0-1541 GCA_038242375.1 Chitinophagales bacterium | reverse complement strand
TTTGAATGTGCCATTTAACAATAGGTGGAGTCATTGAAGCAACTCTTTGAGTTTCCAGAAAAATCAGCTCCGCAAATTCTTTCATCCTAAATTCATATAATTAATTGGCCTATTTAATCATTTCCGTATTTATGAAAAAAGTCGCTTTTAGTTTCTTATTATCCATTTCAGTCCTGGTAACTTCGGCGCAATCCGCTGATGTCAGCATAAACTTTAATACAAAAGCCACCCATTTTACCGAAAGTCTTCCTAGGCAACGGGCGTTTGGGCGCTATGATGTATGGCGATCCCAACCAGGAGCGCATTGCGCTTAATGAAATTTCCTTATGGTCAGGTGGACCACAAAACGCGGATAATGAAGAGGCCAAAAACTTTTTAAAACCTATCCAGGATTTGCTTCTTGCGGGTAAAAACAGGGAAGCTCAAAGCCTTTTACAAAAACATTTTGTGGCTAAAGGCGTGGGATCCGGATATGGGCAGGGAGCCAATGAAAAATATGGCGCTTATGAAACTTTAGGAAACCTATTCATTCAGTGGCAGGATACACTTTCCGAAGTATCGAATTACCACAGAACACTTCATTTGGAAGATGCGTTGGCAACGACCAGATTTAGCCGAAACGGAACAAATTTCACAGAAGAACTTTTTGCCGATTTTGTAAATGATGTGCTTTGGCTAAAGTTTAAAAGTGACAAGAAAGGAGGAATCAATTTTCGTGTATCCCTTGAGAGAAAAGAGAATGCGGAAGTAATCATTCAAGGAAAAAGAATCATTCTAAAAGGACAATTACCTTCCGGAAAAGAGATGGGTATGCAGTTTATAGCCATTTTAGAACCTCAAATAAAGAGCGGAAAAATATCTGTAATTGGTAATGAACTGGTTATTGAAAACGCGACTGAATGTATCCTGAAATTATCCGCCGGCACCAATTACGATTTTAAAAATGGAGGTTTATCAACGGACGATATCATGCAAAAAGCAACCGGTCTCCTTTCCACAGCCGGAAAAACTTCCTTCGATGCTGCACGGGAAAAAAGTACATCAGCCTATAAAGAATATTTTGAGTCATGCAGGCTACAACTACCGGAAAACAAGGAAGTGAATGCTCTTACGACCAATGAGCGGCTTATCCGGTATTCAAAAGGTGGAAGTGACTCACAATTACCGGCTTTATATTTTAATTTTGGTCGGTACTTGTTGATCTCTTCTTCCCGACCGGGACTGCTTCCGGCGAATCTGCAGGGACTGTGGGCGACCGAATATCAAACACCCTGGAATGGAGATTATCATTTGAATATTAATCTGCAAATGAATTACTGGCCGGCTGAAGTTACCAATTTGAGTTCGCTTGCCGAACCACTCTTTCAATTCACTAAAAACCTGGTACCAAACGGACAAAAAACAGCAAAGGCGTATTATAATGCAAATGGCTGGGTGGCTCATGTGATTTCCAATCCCTGGTTCTATACTTCACCGGGAGAAGGCGCTGATTGGGGTTCTACCTTAACAGGCGGTGCCTGGTTGTGCGAACACATCTGGGA
>JBBSSE010000625.1:0-1545 GCA_038242375.1 Chitinophagales bacterium | reverse complement strand
TGTTCAGCAAAAAGAGATGGAAAGATTGAAAGATTCTCTTCAGAAGGCAAAAGATGAAATAGATAAAAGGATTGAAAAATTAAATACAGCTTCCTTTTCCTGTACAGATGATCAGGATGGTATGATTATCCGGGAAAACCCTTTTATCATGAACATTTAGTTGGTTTTTAGTTATAAGTTGGAAAAGACCTCATTCGAAAAATGAGGCTTTTTTTATACATAAAAAGTTTTAAACTAAAGAAAAAATTGGTCAAGGATTAAAATAAATTTCCATAAAATCTTCTTGATTGATAAGTTTTATAAAAATTCTAAGGGAATAGTGCCTGATCAATAATAGATCCCGGATTAAAAGAAATTTGTTAAATTAAAAATGGATGTTTTAATCCGGTATGTTCTAAATAAAATTTGTTGAGGGTGATTTATAATTTTCAATCAGATTGATTTCCAAAAGTGTTCTTCTAACACAAAAGCAGTATTGTCGCCTAAATGGGTTAAATTCTACTTTCACAATTCTATTTCTCCTAAATTTGCAGCACTTTTAAAAATAAAGATTATGAAGACAACTCCTTTTACGAATAAACATATTGAGCTTGAGGCTAAAATGGCAGACTTTGCGGGATACAATATGCCTATCAGTTACACGTCTATTAAGGAAGAACATGCTGCGGTGCGTAATAACGCCGGTGTTTTTGATGTAAGCCATATGGGTGAATTTATTTTAAAAGGAGAAAATGCCGTAGATCTGATCCAACGCGTTACGACAAATGACATTACAAAAATAGGAACCGGAAAAGCACAATATACTTGTATGCTCAATGAGGAAGGCGGTATCATTGATGACATTATTATTTATTGCCTCGAAGAAAATAATGAATACATGATTGTTGCAAACGCATCGAATATTGAAAAAGACTGGAACTGGATCTCTGCCCACAATACCAATAATGTGGAGATGCATAATATATCAGATAAAACTGGTTTACTAGCTATACAGGGACCGAATGCAACAAAAATATTGCAGCCTTTGACAGAAATGGACATTTTAAATCTAAAATATTACACGTTTGTAAAAGGAGTTTTTGCCGGCGTAGAGAATGTAACCATCAGTGCTACAGGCTATACCGGTTCGGGAGGTGTGGAAATCTATTTTGAAGATAAAGGAGATAATGCAGAAATTATCTGGAATAAAATGTTTGAAGCAGGTGCGCCACAGGGATTAAAACCAATTGGTCTTGCAGCCCGTGACACTCTTCGCCTGGAAATGGGTTACTGTTTATATGGAAACGATATTGATGATACAACATCTCCTTTGGAAGCCAGCTTGGGTTGGATCACAAAATTAGGTAAGGACAAGTTTGTGGGAAAAGAAAAAACAGAAGCATTAAAAGCAAAAGGCATTGAACGGAAATTAGTAGGAATAGAAATGATCGGGAAAGGCATTCCACGTGGAGGATATGAAATCACGGATAAGGACGGTGTACAAATCGGGCATATTACCAGCGGTACACAATCTCCCTCATTACAAAAACCAATCGCTTTAGGATA
>JBBSSE010000624.1:0-1546 GCA_038242375.1 Chitinophagales bacterium | reverse complement strand
CTGTAAAACAATTTATAAATAAAAATGGCTCAACATATCGTAAAAGTTCTGGCGGCAAATTATATTACCCATGATGTTAAGAGATTTGTAGTGGAAAAGCCCGCTGGTTTTCAATATCAATCAGGAGAGAATGTCCATGTGGCGATTAATGAAGCAGGGTGGGAGTGTCAGCAGAGGCCTTTTTCCTTTACTTCGCTGAACGAATGGCCTTATCTTGAGTTTATCATTAAAATATATGATGACAAAGACGGTGTAACCAAAAAATTAGGCAAAACAAATGCCGGAGCAGAACTGATCCTTTTTGATGTTTTTGGAAGTATTCATTATAAAGGGCCAGGTGTTTTCATAGCTGGCGGGTCAGGTATCACCCCGTTTATTTCCATATTCAGGGAATTATTTTCGCATGGAAAAATGGATGGAAATAAATTGATCCTTTCCAACAAGAGCTCAGAAGATATTATTCTGCCGTATGAAATATTTTGTATGCTCAAAAGCAATTTTATAAATGTGTACACCCGGCAAGGGGTCATCGGCTTTTTAGACAGGAGAATCGACCGACGAATGCTTATCCGTTTAATCGGCGATTTTAGTTCGAATTTTTATGTTTGCGGGCCAAAGGTTTTTGTTCATGAGATCAGGGAATACCTCATCAGCCTGGGCGCTAATTCAGAGGTGATTGTTTTTGATAAAGGTGCGTGATGGCAGCATATTCTTAAATGCCCTTGTCTTTTCTTATTTCTTTTTGGGTAGAGAAAACGAATCCCGTGTTATAACAAAATACATTTGATTATTTTTGCCGCCCTGTTTATATCAGGGTAAAAATATTGCATGAAAAACATAGACATTCATCCTTCTATAATCGCCATGAGAACCACGCTGCTTGGAATAGGGATAAGTGTTGTTCTTATTTTCGTAAAAGGTCTGGCGGGTTATTTTGGACATTCATATGCATTGATCGCTGATGCATCTGAATCCGGGGCAGATATACTAAGTTCAGGTTTACTCTGGGTTGGATTAAAGATTGCTTTAAAAGAGCCTGACAAAGAGCATCCATATGGCCATGGAAAAGCAGAGCCACTCGCTGCCATTGCAGTTTCCTTATTTTTGATCGGTGCAGCCATTTGGATAGCCTGGAACGCGATTGGATTTATTCGTACACCGCACCAGATGCCGAAAGCCTTTACTTTATGGGTACTCTTATTGGTCATTGCGGTAAAGGAAGTTTTATACCGTTATGTTCTTAACATTGGTAAAAAAATAAACAGTCAGGCGGTAAAAGCGGATGCCCAGCATCATAGAAGTGATTCGATCACATCCATTGCCGCTTTTATAGGAATTTCTGTTGCCCTCATTGGCGGGAAAGGATACGAAGGGGCCGATGACTGGGCGGCACTAATTGCATGTGCGCTTATTTTTTATAATGCTGTTGTCATTTTAAGGCCGGCGCTAAATGAAATTATGGATGCCGCTCCCTCAGATGAAATTGTTGAAAAAGTTCACAATGTTGCCTCATCAGTACCACAGGTAGAAGCAATTGAAAAATGTT
>JBBSSE010000623.1:0-1552 GCA_038242375.1 Chitinophagales bacterium | reverse complement strand
GCCTGTTTTCCTGTTCCAATTGTTTCAGATACACCTCTGTTTGTGTTTCATCCAGTTGACTTTTCAGGGCCGAAATGTATTCGGATGTTTCTTCATCTCTATAGCTGCAATCATCAAATTCTGTAAATGTGAGTAAATCCAAATAAGGAGCCAGTACAATTGGATATTGCAAACCCTTGCTGCTATGAATCGTTACTATTTTTACTGCTTCCTCATCATTTTCTATTCGTTGTTCCAGTTCATCGCCTGGTGCATCTTCTTCCTCAATGGCACGTTTCAGCCAATCAATTAATTCAGCAGGAGAAAGATTTTTAATACTTTCTGTTTTAAAGAGAAGTTCTAAGAGCTGATAAAGATTGGTAATAATTCTTTCTCCATTTTCTGTATTGAGTTCCAGTAGATGCTTTTGAACTCCAAAATCAGAAATGAACAAATTTAGTGGTTCATAAACACCGTTTATTTCCCATGAAGTCTTATATTTTTTAAAAAGAGCTGAAGCTTTTTCTGTATTTAAAGAAAGAATATTTAGGGTTTTGTACCCTGTGAAAGAACTTAATAAAGCGCGGTTTATTTTATTGAATGTATTATCCAACATTGCTTCCAGCACGTACAATACTTCTTTGGCTTCCTCTGATTGCAATACTTTTGCATCTGTGACAGTTACTGCAGGAATATGAAATTTCGAAAGAGCATTTTTTATACGGAAACCATCTTTTTTATTTCGAACCAATATACCAATATCAGAAGGTTTTATCTGCCGGTTATTTAATCTGTACTCTTTATTGTCCAAAAGATCTATCACCCTGGCAACAACTTCCTGCTGAATTTTGGTTTTATTTGGTTGTACGTTAATAGAAATAGGAATAACCTTTTCTTCCCCTGATACGAAAGCGCCATTTTGATTGTTTTTTGGGGATTCAACATTTTTATAAATTATTTTGTCTTCCTCATTTTCAAAATAAAAAGTATCAAAATCTTCTTCCGGTAAAAAGAATTGATTCATCGCTTCAATCATGCTTTCCGTTGACCGGTAATTCACATTCATTTCATAAATGGTCTCCACATCTTTATAGGCCTTGAAATAAGTGAAAATATCTGCTTTGCGCCAGGCATATATAGATTGTTTCGGATCACCGATGTAAAATAAAATGGTATTTGTCCCAAAGGCAGTTTTAAAAATTTCATACTGTAACTTATCCGTATCCTGGAATTCATCAATAAATACAGCTTTGTATTTTTTCTGTAAAGCTGCTACTAAAGCTGAATTGTCTTTTCTGTGCGCTTTTTTTTCTTCTGCTGATGGTACCAAAGCATGGTGCAGATTCACGATCAGGTCATCAAATGATAATTGATTCGAGGAAAGTTTATGTTTTTCTACGCCCTCGGAAATTTCGTTAATGGCTACGCAATAAATATGGTTTAAGCAATTGGTAATGATTTCCTTTGCTGCTTCTTTACTTTCTTCTAATTCATCACAACCCTCCAGGAAATCTGAATAGGTTTCTGAAATATAACCGGAACTCCGCTTACTCCTGATATAGGATAGAAAATC
>JBBSSE010000622.1:0-1553 GCA_038242375.1 Chitinophagales bacterium | reverse complement strand
ATTACCCCGGAAACATCTGAAGAGCGCATCAGGAAAATTGATGCATTAACAACGGGATTTATTTACGCAGTATCATCCTCTTCCATAACCGGAAGTGATACAAATTTGCATGCACAGGAAGATTATTTTAAAAGAATACAAAATTTGAAATTAAAAAATAATGTACTCATTGGATTCGGAATTAGAGATCATGAAACCTTTGAACTTGCCTGTAAATATGCAAGCGGAGCCATTATAGGCACTGCTTACATTAATAAAATCGGAAGCGAAAATGATATAAACGAAGCTACCAAAGATTTTCTTAACTCAATTTTACAGGGCTAATATTAGGGAAGCATATTTAAAAATTTAAATTTGCTCTCTATTAATAACAACAATTATGAAGCAGTTTTTCTTATTTTTAGTTTTGATCCCTTTCTTCGCTACGGCGCAAACATCTAAAACTGATAAAAATAGTTTTGAAATTTCCGGTACTGTCACGGGTTACGAAGACGGTACATCCGTATCTTTTTTAAATGATCAGACCGGGCAGCCGGAAAAACAAACGACCATTGAAAAAGGGACTTTTTCAATAAAAGGACAATTATCTGCACCCACTTTCAAAGTGTTGGTTTTTGGTGATCAGCCACCGGCAGTTCCTATTTTTTTAGAAAATAAACTTATTACTGTAAAAGGCGACAAAGCAACTGTAGACCAGATGGTCATTACAGGTTCTAAAACGCACAATGAATATGTTGATTATATTTCCCAGATAAAACCCTACGTCCAAATATTCCAAAATCCTGAAGCACGTAATGCAGAATCCCTCGAAGCTGTTGCAAAGATTGCAGACAATTTTGTTCGGAAAAATCCATCTTCTTATGTAAGTCCTATTGTTTTAATTCAATTGATGCAACTGGAAAATTTACCAAAAGCACAGGAATTGTATCCTTTATTATCGAAAGATGTCAGGAATACAGACATGGCGAAATATGTTCAAACCCAGATAGAAGAAGCCAAAATAAATGCGATCGGAACGGTTATGCCTGATTTTTCACAAGCAGATACTTCCGGAAAAATGATTACTTTAAAATCTTTTCGCGGGCAATATGTTTTAATTGATTTTTGGGCGAGCTGGTGCAGACCTTGCCGCGATGAAAATCCAAATGTCGTTTCAAATTTCAATAAATACAAATCCAAAAACTTCACTGTTTTAGGGGTTTCCCTGGATCAGGCAAAGCCCGCCTGGTTAAACGCAATCCAAATGGATGCGCTTGCCTGGACTCAATTAAGTGATTTAAAAGGATGGAAAAATGATGTTGCTGCTCAATTCCGTATTTCCAGCATCCCTCAAAATTTCCTACTGGATCCCGATGGAAAAATCATCGGCAAGAATTTAAGAGGCGAAGAGTTGGGAAGGAAGTTGGAGGAGTTGTTGGGGAAATAGAGATGAGGTGGTAGGTGGTGGGTTGTAGGTATTAGGTTGAATGCCTTGCGTTGAATACTTCGTGTTGAATGCTGCGCGTTGAACTACAAACTAAAAACTAAATACTACAAACTAAAAACTAAAAACT
>JBBSSE010000621.1:0-1556 GCA_038242375.1 Chitinophagales bacterium | reverse complement strand
GGGTGCATTTTAATAAGGCGCCTCGTTGCATAGAAAAACGGTGATGGAAACGCTGTGCACGGTTTACCTTTTTCGTTGGTCTCTTCACCAACCAGCAATCATTACACGGTTTACTGCCCTGGTCGGTTTCCTCACCGACCAGCAATCGATATAAATTTTACTGCCCTGGTTGGTGTCACCAACCAGATACAATTTGAAATGCACTTTTTCTTTTCTTTATTTTAAATTCAAATAGGTAATTTTAAATCATTAAAAGAGATCACTTTTTTTATCTAAATTGATGTATGACGCTCAGGATCGGACTTACAGGCGGAATTGGTAGTGGCAAATCCACCGTGGCCAAAATTTTTAATGTATTGGGTATACCCGTTTTTGATGCGGATTCTGCCTCCAAAAAATTAATGAATGAGGATGCGGATATGAAAAAGGATTTGATCAATGCTTTTGGGCATGAGACCTATAAAGATGGACACCTGGACAGGCAATTTTTATCAGCCGCTGTTTTTAATCATCCTGAAAAATTAGCTTTACTTAATTCAATCGTACATCCAGCCACAATCAGACATGCCGGCCAATGGATGCAAAACCAACATGCTCCCTACCTCATAAAAGAGGCTGCCTTAATTTTTGAGAGTGGATCGAACAAGGATCTTGATTACGTCATTGGAGTTTGCGCTCCGTTAGATTTAAGAATTCAGCGGACAATGGCGCGGGATAATGTGTCTGTGGAAAAGGTGCAGGCAAGAATAAATAACCAAATGAATGAGGAAGATAAAATAGCTTTATGCGATTTTATAATTAAAAATGATGAAGAGCATTCTTTGCTCGAACAAGTGCTTGCCCTGCATGAAAAACTTCTACAGTTATCCCGTTCGTAAAAAAACAATTCTTTCTCTACTTCTTGAAAATTTACTTTTCAAATTCTTCCGGAAATCCTGTCGTGTATCAAAAAATAAACAGATTTCTCCATAAGGATAAAATGTATGTATATATTTTGGAAGATATGCTTTTCACTCGATCAACGTTGGATTGTCCGTTCCAGGCAATTTCTAACGGGTTCTTGCGTTTATATCCTCATCAGTGTTTAGGGATTTTAAAAGGATGTATTAAAATGGTTCATTTCTGTAAGGAAATGAATAGTATAATGTAAACCAATCCAACTGAAAAATGAAAAAACGCAGGGAAAAGACAACTATTCTTTTGGTGAATAAAAATCAGCAGGGAATAAAACCTATTCAAATTTCCACGAGGTTAATTTTACACTGGAAGAAATATGTAGGTGCAGTTGTGCTTCTTTTTTTTACGCTCATCGGGGGTATTGCCTATCTCGCCAATCATACCATCAGGCAGGTGGAAATGCGCGCGGCACTTTCCGCCAGATTAACGAATATGAATGACCTGTTCGCTGAAGTGGATACAGTTGCCATCCGCGAAAAGTTTAATAATATCGATAAGGAATTGGTGACTATAAATAAATATCTCGAAACGCGTGGAGTAAAACCGGTTTTTAAAGATTCCCAGGGAGGAGTTGTGGATAATGACATTTTATCGACCGT
>JBBSSE010000620.1:0-1563 GCA_038242375.1 Chitinophagales bacterium | reverse complement strand
CTTTAAAGAATTATTTAATGATGAAATTTTGAACAAAAAGAAATACATCCGGGATCTATCCAAAGGAAATCAAAAGAAAGTTGGCGTTGTAGGTGCATTGATCGGAAACCCGGAAGTGATCATATTGGATGAGCCATTTGCCAACCTTGATCCCACGACTCAATACAGGCTAAAAGCACTTATCCGGGAGCATGCAGCTCAAAGGAATGTGACCTTTTTAATTTCCAGTCACGATCTGATTCACACAACAGAAGTTTGCTCCCGTATTGTAGTTTTAAATAAGGGAGAGATTATAAAAGATATTCAAACGAATACGGAGACCTTGAAAGAACTGGAAGCTTTCTTTTCGGGTGGAATATTGGAGAGGGTTTAGGAGAAGAATTTTAAACACGAATTTTAGGCACGAATTACACGAATTTTTCAAACACCAACTTCCGCCGCCCTGGTTCGTGTCCCACGAATCGGAAAAGGGAGGAGTTTTAAACACGAATTTCAGGTACGAATTACACGAATTTTATAAATTTCATCTTCTTTATAAATTTCAACTTATTATCCTTAAAACACGTTTGAGATTTTGGAAATACTATAAAGAATTTATTCGTCAAATATATCACCCTTCGGGTTGTGTCCCTTATTATTTAATTGGTACTATAATCATATCACCCCTTCGGGGTTGTGTTATACTAGTGAATCGTGGCCAACATTATTGGGAACCTTGTGGACACAAATGTTTTTATTCTTTTTAACCACCGAGACGCGAAGGGCACGAAGAAGAAGGAGAAAAACGAAGTTTTTTCTTTGTGTACCTGGAGTCTTAGTGGTATTCAGTTTTCTTTTTATTGGTATTCAGTTCTCTTTTAAAATCTAATCTGCTAAAATTTTAAATTGATCACCGTCAAAAAGACCTTTATCACTCAATTTTAAATGCGGAATAACCAGTAGCGCCATAAAAGAAAGAGTCATAAAAGGAGCAGATAATGTTGAACCCAATTTCTTCGCAGTCGCATCTATTTCTGTGTATTTTTTAGCAACAAAATATCCGTCTTCATTACTCATTAATCCTGCGACAGGTAGGGGCAATACTTTATTGATTGCAGGATTATGATGATCTGCCACACTTACTCCGCCTTGCGCCTGAATGATCAGATTGACAGCGTCTGCAAGACTTTTATCATCCGCACCTACGGCAATGATATTGTGACTATCATGAGCTACAGAAGAAGCGATCGCTCCGGATTTTAATCCGAAATTCTTAATAAATGCTTTTGCGATTGGTGCCGGTTTGTAACGGTTAACGACGACCATTTTTAAAATATCATTTTCCGGATCACTTACATAAAATCCATTTTCTATTTTTGGAACGATGGATAATTTGTTTGTGATTAATTGCCCGTCAAGGGCTTCTATCACTTCCGGATGGAGATCCATCACGGGGAAAAGAAATTCATCCAATTGTTTTTCTGTACAATCAAATTTATTGATGATAGAAGAAGGTTTGGTTTGAATATTTGTTCGTCCTCTTTCAGCTACTTTTTCCCCATCAATAAATGTTTCCAATACTTT
>JBBSSE010000619.1:0-1567 GCA_038242375.1 Chitinophagales bacterium | reverse complement strand
TTACAATAAATTATATGCTTTCGGAGAACATTCATTTTCCTGGATTGGTGTTTCAAGTATCACCTCCGATGATGCTGATAAAGGAAGTGATCCCGGTGACCAGGGCACAGATAAAGGAGATTTGAATAACTGGACTTTTACCCCTTCGTCTATTTCCTTTTCTGATTTGTGGATCAATAATTTTGAGGGGATCGGCCGGGCGACGTATGCATTGAAATTTTTACCGGAAATAACTTCTCCGGATAAGGAACGATATATTGGAGAAGCTCATTTTTTACGGGCATATTTCTACTTTAATCTTGTCCGCATATTTGGTGGAGTTCCAAAAATTGACAAAGTATTGGAGTCTGAAACAGAAATAGCTACTGCAAGTACAAGAGCTTCTCAGGAAGAGATATATGCCATGATAGAAAGTGATTTAAATGATGCGATAAGCCGTCTTCCACAAATTGTACCCGCTGCAGAAAACGGCCGCGCTTCCCAATTTGCCGCACAGGGATTATTGGCCAAAGTATATTTATACCAGAAAAAATGGGGCCAGGCAAAAGCAATGGCCGATATTTTGGTTTCTTCCGGAAAGTTTGGATTGGTAGACGATTACGCCACGATATGGCGGGAAGTAGGCGAGTTTTCAAAAGAATCCATCTGGGAAGTAAATTGTATTGGTGTTACTCCCAATTTGGGCATTGAGAATTATTTTGTGGTGCAAGCCCCAAGGGGTGCCAATGGATTAGGGTGGGGATTTAATACGCCTTCAGAGAATTTGGTGAATGCTTATGAAGCGGGAGATGTACGGAAAGCCGGAACAATTATGTCTGCCGGTCAAACGCTTTGGGATGGTTTCCAGGTGAGTCCGCAGGCCACCAATCCAAGGTACAATTATAAATCCTACGTCAGTAAAACGAAGGAAACATTTAATGGCGATGATATCAATACAAATAAGAATCTGCGTATACTTCGCTTTGGAGAAATCTTACTGATAAAAGCAGAGGTTGAAAATGAATTGGGAAATGAAGACGTGGCAAAAACAATCCTGAATATGATTCGTAAAAGAGCAGGACTTCCAAATACAACGTCTGTAGGAAAGGATGCTGTGAGGGAAGCAATTTATAAGGAACGTCGCGTCGAGATGGCCTTTGAACACGATCGAATGTTTGACTTGCAAAGAACGGGAAGAGCCGGAGCAGTTTTAAGGGCTCTGGGTAAAAATTATGTGGATGGGAAACATAATTTATTTCCGATTCCACAAAAAGAAATTGATCTAAGTAATGGAAAATTAATGCAAAATCCGGGGTATAATTAATCTTCATCCATATTCAACTGGAATGATTTGCAAAATTGCTTTTTTGTTAAAACAATTGTGAATACTAAAATCACAGGAATTAAAAGGTTATGTTGGGAACAATTATTGCTATTTAAATGCAATATAAACTCCCATTTATTTTAAATCAATCATAAAAATTAAAAGTATGAAAAAGAATTTTCTGAATCATTCGGCAAGAATTTTAGTAGCCGCAGCGGTTCTGACGTTTGGCCTGACCAGTTGCGATAATAAGAATAAGGATGT
>JBBSSE010000618.1:0-1570 GCA_038242375.1 Chitinophagales bacterium | reverse complement strand
GATTCTGACGGCCTTGCGTTTTGTCAATATCTGCACCTCCTCCATCAACATCTCCATAATTTTTATTAAATGCCTTATTGTGTGTCATATTAAGATCCAGCCCCAGGTTGCTTCTTAGTATTAAATCTTTATTTTTTAAAAAGGCATATTCTCCATACACACTACCGAATGTTTTAAAATTCCGGCGCTTGTCATTGGTGAAAGCCGCAATCGCTATCGGGTTGGAAGTGAACTCATAGTTGTTATCGACACTATTCCAATTGCCCCCGTTGGCAGCAAGATTTCGTGCATAAAAAGGCAAATCAGTATAAGGATCATTCGGGTCATATGTCGGATCATTTTTATCCTTATAAACAGATAGCACAGGTGGCCTGATAAAAGCATGACGGATAATACCCGGCGCATCTCCACTGGAAGAGATCTTATCCTGTAATGTATTGGAGAGTTGAAGATTCGTTCCGACTGTCAGGCGGTCTGTAAGATTTGCATTCAAATTTGTACGAAAACTAAATCGCTGGTATTGATCATTATGATTAACCACAATACCATCCTGTCCATAATATTCACCTGAAAGGAGGAATTGAACTTTATCAGAACCGCCGCTGGCAGAAACCTGGAGATTTTGTGTTTGTCCCAATTCGAATAATTCATTTAACCAGTCTGTATTTGAAAGATCGGTTCTTGATTTATCCGCTGTATATGGATTGGCGCGGGTATAATCGGAATTATTAAAACTTTCTTCCATTTTGTTCATGTATTGTGTGGCATTCAGCATTTTGGGAAGATTTGCCACTTTTTGAAGTCCATAATAATACCCGACGTTAATATTTGTTTTTCCTTTTTGCCCACTTCTGGTCGTAATGACCACGACACCACCGGAAGCACGCGATCCATAAATCGCAGCAGCCGAAGCATCTTTTAAAACGGTCATAGATTGAATATCCGCAGGATTAATAAAAGAAATATCCGTGGTAGGCAAACCGTCCACAATAAAAAGTGGAGCACTGCTGCTGCCAATGGTTCCTACACCTCGGATGGTAATATTGATGCCATCGCCCGGAGCTCCTGTACTCTGTGATACCTGTACACCTGCTACCTGTCCCTGGAGCAATTGCGCTACATCAGGTACTCTACGCGATTCCAGGTCGTTCATGTTTACGGCTGTAATGGCGCCGGTGAGAGAAGACTTTTTCTGGCTCGTGTAACCGACTACGACCACGTCTGACAATGTTTTTTCAGAAGAAACTAATGTGATGGTGAAGGCGTTTTTTCCGGCGACAGCTACTTCCTGTTTATCATATCCAACAAATGTGATGACAAGGGTGCCGTTTTCTCCAATTGAAAGAGAAAAATTTCCTTCCGCATCTGAAGTGGTGCTATTGGTAGAATTCTTTACAGCAATTGTAGCTCCTTCAAGAGGTACTCCTGCAGAAGATATGACCTTTCCGCTTATTCTTTTATCCGCCTGATTTTGAGCGGTAGC
This sequence comes from Chitinophagales bacterium, assembly GCA_038242375.1. GTDB lineage: Bacteria > Bacteroidota > Bacteroidia > Chitinophagales > Chitinophagaceae > Ginsengibacter. The sequence goes on along the minus strand of JBBSSE010000618.1, from coordinate 87 downwards.
AGAAATTTGGAAACCCGCTATCAGCAAAAAGCAGAGTAACAGGTTTCTAACCTGCGGAAGATTTTTTCGCAGTAGTAAAATTGAATT
>JBBSSE010000617.1:0-1582 GCA_038242375.1 Chitinophagales bacterium | reverse complement strand
TATATTCAGTTGTTTGACCATACTGAACGAACACTATAAAACCGACATCAGCATTTCGCCAAATTTATTTTTTAATATCCGGGATAAAAAAACTTTCATTGTTCACAAGTACAAAGCTTTAATCAATTTTGATTTTATAGAGATACATGCTCTAAAAAATGCAAAGCCACTTTCCGAAAAGGATGTTTATGAGCTTACCAGCAATTTTGGAAATACTCAATTATGGAAGAAGAAAATTCCACCGGGAAGTTTCAGATTTGAAGGGTTTGCGATAATGACGCTTTTCGATGTCACGCATGACGAATCTATTTCCGCATTAAAATTTGATCTTCTTAAAAAAGATGCGCTTACGAGCCCTGATATTGTAGAACAGATACAGGAAAGCCTTAGTGCAATGCTTGATATTCCACGGATAAAAACTGGTTTTATTTCTTACAACAAAGAAAGGGAATTACTGCAATCTGTCGGCTTTGGTTTTTGGAACAGTATTGTATTATCGGAGAAAAGAGATGTGAAAGTTAATGAAGTATTCAGGGATAATACAAAAGCGTTTTCCTTTAAGAAAAAGGAGCCTTTTTTTATTCAGGTAGATGACAAAACTTTGGACGAAAATATATTGATCGATAGGGTGGTGGAAGCTGGTTTAAAAAGCTATCTCGCTGTGCCGTTATTTTATAATAATCACCTCGTAGGAATTCTTGAAGTAGGCTCTGATCAGTTAAATGCGCTCAATATGATTACCGTTTACAAGCTCCGGGAAACCTTATCACTTTTTACGATAGCCTTGAAGCGCTCCCAGGATGAAACCAAAAACCAGCTTGATGCAATCATTCTCCAAAAGTTTACTGCCATTCACTCTTCAGTGGCCTGGCGATTTACTGATGCAGCGGAAAAGATCCTGGAAGCCAGAATGCATAATGTTCATTATGCAATAGATGAAATTGTTTTTCCGGAAGTATATCCACTGTATGGAGAGACTGATATAAAAGAATCTTCTATTTTACGCAACCGGTCTATTCAGTATGACCTTCTTGAACAGCTTTCACTTGCGAAAAATATTTTAGCTCTTGCAGTAAATAAATTAGCGCTTCCAGTATATAAAGACCTTCATTATAGGGTAGGAAATTATATCCGGAATTTGCAAAATGAATTATCTGCTGGTGATGAAAATCTGTTGGAGGATTTTTTTAAAGTGGAAATATTTCCTGCTTTCAAGCATTTGAACAGGCTGGATGACGAAATATTCGGAGCGTTGCAGGATTACGAAAATCAACTTGATCCTTTTTTAGGGATGCTTTATAAAAAAAGAAAAGATTATGATCTGTCAGTAAAAATATTGAATGACCATATTTCAGGATATTTTGACAAAGTTGAATTAGCTGCGCAAAATATGTTCCCTCATTATTTTGAAAAATATCAATCAGATGGCGTTGAGCATAACATATATATTGGACAGTCTATGGTAAACAATAAAAAGTTTCAACCACGTTATTTGCAAAATCTTCGCCTGTGGCAGTTGATGGTAACATGTGAAATTGAAAATGAATTATACCGCATCAAGCCTATTCTAAAAAGTACGCTT
>JBBSSE010000616.1:0-1599 GCA_038242375.1 Chitinophagales bacterium | reverse complement strand
TTTCCCACTAAAAGCAGCCCACATATTCTCACTATCAGAAGCTTCGCCCGTCGGAATTGCTTCTCCGGTTAAAGCAGCTACGGTTGCTATCATATCTATTTGTGAGATCAGTGCGGATGATACTTTAGAGACAATTGTTCCAGGCCAGTTTACAATGAAAGGCACGCGGGTTCCACCTTCAAAAGCACTATATTTTCCACCGCGTAAAGGGCCGGCAGGCAAGTGCCCGTTTTGTTGGGCGACTGCTCCGTCCACATAGCCATCATCCAATACAGGCCCATTATCACTGGTGAAAATAATGAGTGTATTTTTTTCTATTCCCAACGCCTTTATTTGCTTCACCACTTCTCCGACCATCCAATCCAATTGCAGGATGGCATCTCCACGATAGCCTAAAATACTTTTTCCTTTAAACGCAGTTGCCGGCATGCGGGGCACGTGAGGTTCTGTAGCGGATAAGTATAAAAAGAAAGGTTTTTTATTTGCATTTGCAACGCTTTTTGAAATGAATTGTCTTGCTTTATCGAGGAAGGTGTATGTAATTTCTTCATCCACCCATCTCGCTTTATGCCCTCCACTCATGTATCCTATGCGGCCAATTCCATTTACAATGGTTTGATCATGACCATGGTTTGGAGAGGATTTCATTTTTAATAATTCGGGATGGTTTTTCCCGGTCGGATCTGTTCCTATTGGTTTGTAATAATTTACGTCTATCGGATCATTTTGCTCGAGGGCCATTACACGCTGGTTTTCCAGGAATATGGTCGGTACTCTGTCAGCGGTTGCCGGAAAAATAAATGAATAATCAAAACCCACATCATTCGGCCCCGAGTTAATTTCTTCATTCCAGTTTTTTGCTACTTCCTTGCCAAGACCTAAATGCCATTTGCCTACAATTCCGGTTGTGTAACCTGCGTTTTGAAAAAGCTTTGGGAGAGATATTTTATCTGTAGGAATGATCAGTGCCGCGTCACCGGGCAAAATAGCCACATCTTTCTGGCGCCAGGGATAAACGCCTGTCATCAAACCATAACGGGATGGAGTACATGTAGCTGAAGTACTGTGCGCATTTGTGAAACGAATACCATTAGTTGCCAGTTGATCAATATTGGGTGTACTTATTTTTGTAGCACCATAGCAGCTTAGATCACCATAGCCCAGATCATCTGCATAAATGAAAATTACATTTGGTCTATCACCCGTAACATTTGTTGCTATATTTTGGGGAGCGGCACACTTAAAGAAAGGTGTGATTAAACAAAGAGAAAATATAAGGACCAATACGTTTTTTCGCTTCTTCATTCTAATAAATCTTTTTTAGGTGTCTCTAAAATAAAGAAATTATAGCAAAAAAAGTTGCGCAACCGATTGAGGGGATTTTTCCAATGTCAGTACCATTCACTTGCAGAAGCAAATTAAAATATGGGAATCTTAAAAATCCGAATTCCAGTTCTCTTCTACTTAGAATCTAAACGCTTTTGATTTTGGAACCAAAAAACATCGCGCATTTAATCCAAATCAAAGAGAAAAACTGTTGCTAAATAATTTATTTTAAAAGTACTTCCTTACTTCGAAGGAATCAAATCCGAAGGATAA
>JBBSSE010000615.1:0-1633 GCA_038242375.1 Chitinophagales bacterium | reverse complement strand
GGACTGCCCATCAACACCTGCCCCATGGGAACATTCTGCGCAGCTACTTCATTTAAATACAAACCTGTATAATTAATACCGATTACTGCAAACGCGTAAAGGATGGTAAAAATCCAGAAAGCTTTATAGTTTTTTACTTTATGCCATTCAATCTTCAATAAATGTAACATGCTGTTTAGTTATTATTGGTCAATTCAAAAAATCTTGCTTCCAGACTTTTTTTCTTTAAGATAAGATGATTCAATACGATTCCGTTATTGAAACAATAATTATTTATTTCAGACATTTTTGCGGTATCGACAGGAAAAAATAATTTGATAAAAGATTTTTCATTCACTACCCGTGTTACACCCGGCATTCTATTTATCAACTCAAATAATTTCTCATTATCGGAGGCTGATAATTCGACCATATCCTCATTGGACAGAATCTCACTCACCTTACCGGAAGTAATTAATTCGCCACTTTTTAATATGGCCACATGCGTACAAACCTTCTCTACCTCATCTAATAAATGACTCGCCATAATAATGGTTTTCCCCTGGCGATGCAAATCTTTCATCAATTCCCTGATTTCTGCTATACCTACCGGATCAAGCCCGTTTGTGGGCTCATCAAATATGAGTACATTGGGATTACCTAAAAGAGCAGAAGCAATAGCAAGCCGCTGTTTCATTCCAAGTGAATACGTACTGAATTTTGAATCTTTTCTTTTAGTAAGATCTACTAATTGCAGAACATGATCAATATCGTTCTTTCCTCTTTGCTTTATTTCCGCCGCTATTTCCAGATTTTTTTTGCCGGATAAATAATGATAAAAATTGGGCGTTTCCAGCAAAGTGCCTATCCTACTGCGATTCGCAGCAGTTGGTGTTTCATCAAAAAGTTTATAGCTACCAGAAGTTGGTATCAGCACATCAGTAATAGTTCCAAGAGTGGTGGTTTTACCACTCCCATTTGGTCCTAAAATACCAAAGACAGTTCCTTCAGGAACAGAAAAACTTACATTTTTAAGCGCCTGAATTCTGCCGTAATTTTTAGATAAATTCTCAACAGTAAGAATGGACATAAATGAAAATTATAGATTAACTGCAATATAAGGAAGGTAAAAGGGAATTTTAATTTTTTTTAGAAAAAAAATGGATTTATAATCTATTCAGATTCATTCATGTAAACGCCGGATTTTATTTGTTGCCTTTTACACATCGAAATGAAAAGTGCAATAAACATTTTTTGATATTTAGCTACTGAAAAAAATATGATTGAAAGCCATTTTACCGGCATAATCTCCCATAATATAAACAGGCGGAAAATTACTTTTCCGCCTGCAAATTCTTTCGTCTTTTATTTAAACTTAATTCCTTACCGGCTTACCTGATTTTAAGACGCTCTGCAATCTTTCCAATGTTTTCTTTTCTCCACATAAGCTCAGGAATGCTTCGCGCTCGAGGTTTAATAAATATTGTTCGCTCACAAGAGTTGGCTCGCTCAAGTCGCCACCACACATCACCCAGGCAAGTTTCTTGGCGATTTTTACGTCATGTTCACTGATATAATTTCCTTTGAACATGCCGTTAATTCCGGTATAAAGCATTCCTAATCCTTGCTGACCCAGAACTTTTACATCCGTTCT
>JBBSSE010000614.1:0-1637 GCA_038242375.1 Chitinophagales bacterium | reverse complement strand
TTCAATTCACTGGCAATCTCCGCCTTTGTCCTATTATGTTTTGATCCGTATATACTTTGGAATGTTGGATTTCAACTTTCTTACCTGGCAGTTTTAGGAATCGTTATTTTGCAAAAACCTGTTTATAATTGGTTCTATTTTGATAATAAAATCCTGAATTACACCTGGGAAATAGCTTCCGTTTCCATCAGTGCCCAGGTTTTTACCATTCCTATTTGTTTTTATTATTTTCATCAATTGCCGTTATTTTTCATCATTGCAAATATGATCGCGATTCCCCTTGCTACTCTGGCTTTGTGGGGTTTAATCGCTTTAGTGTGCATTTCTCTTTTTCCAATTATGGCAGAGTACTTTGGCAAAGTAGTTTCCTTATTTTTATGGTTAATGAACCATTCCGTTTTAATGATAAATAAAATACCCTTCGCTTTATGGGAAAACGTTTACCTCTCCTTTTGGTCCACACTATTATTGTATGGCGTGTTTATCTGTTTTATTTATTGGTTGATACGAAGGAACATGGCTGCATTAAAAAGTGCACTTGCTTTCACTTTTGTGTTCACGATCATGATCACCTGGCAAAAATGGGAGACTTACAATCAGAAAATGATTATCGTTTATAATATTCCTTCTCAAAATGCTGTTGACTTTATTTATGGAAACAAGTACAGATTGATTTCAGATCAGGATTTGCAAAACAATAAACTTCTGTATAATTTTCACCTGAAACCAATGCGCATTCTTTTAAAGGCAGATAATAACGACTATAAAAACGAGGTGTTTTTTTCTTCGGATAATTTTTATAAATTTTTCAATAAACGAATGGTCATCATTGATACATTGATCCATTATCATCCAACCGCAAAACTGGCAGTCGATTATATCATACTAACAAACAATCCCAAAGTAAAAATAGCTGATCTTCTCCCTTATTATGATTGCAAACAATTCATCTTTTCAGCTTCCAATTCAATGTGGAAAATTGGTGAATGGAAAAAAGAGTGCGAAGAGCTACTTTTGCGTTCTCATTCTGTTGCTGAACAGGGTGCATTTGTTATCGCATTTTAAAACTTTCCAATACACATCATGCAAAAGAAAATTAAATCTGCCCTTATTTCCGTATTTAATAAGGAAGGGTTGGAACCCATTATTTCCCAGTTAACCAAACATGGTATTACTATTTACAGTACAGGCGGCACACAAAAATTCATTGAAGAAAATGGTGGAAAATGTATAGCGGTTGAATCATTGACCGGCTATCCCTCTATATTAGGCGGAAGAGTTAAAACCCTTCACCCAGTTGTGTTTGGAGGTTTCTTAGGCAGAAGGGATGTAGAGAGTGATCTGCAAGAAATGCTTCAATATAACATTCCCGAAATCGACCTCGTGATGGTAGATCTTTATCCTTTTGAAGAAACTGTCAAATCAACCGATGATGAAGCGGCCATTATTGAAAAGATTGACATCGGCGGACCTTCCATGATCCGTGCGGCGGCTAAGAATTTCAACAGTGTTGTGGTGATCGGCGATAAAAATGATTACGCCGCTCTTGAAAATATACTGTCTCAAAACAATGCGGAAACATCTTTGGAAGAACGCAAAGATTTTGCCCGCAAAGCATTTGACGTTTGCACACGTTA
>JBBSSE010000613.1:0-1643 GCA_038242375.1 Chitinophagales bacterium | reverse complement strand
ATAGCCTGAGCACTCTGATTAACAGTCAGAGGGTCTATTAAAATCGCTACTTCAAATTCATTATTTATTTTTCTGTATTCCGGAAAATCCATTGTTACTTGTGGCAAACCATGGTGGATATAATCAAAGAATTTATTGGCAAGGGAATAATATTGATTTAAGCCGGTATTTTCTACGAGATTTATTCCAATGTATGCCCTGGAAGTAATTTCTTTTAAAGCGGATGGAACCACTTTTCCTTTCAAAAAAACTTTATCAGCTACTCCATTATTTTTGACCAATTCCTTCGTCTGCTCTAAAAAATTGCCATCTCCATAGATGTGTAATTGCGCATTGACAGATTTCATAGCCGGAATTAAATATTCAAATCCGCGGGCTTCGTTTACACTTCCCTGATAGAGAATTATTTTTTCAGTTTTTGGAAGGATTTCCAAATCCTCCAACATCGGAATATTCCGGATCACGCCATATTGAACGCCATAAAGCTTTTCAAATTCTTCCGCAATGCTTGCACTGACTGTATAGCCTTTTTTGAATTTGGGTAAAAAGTTCCGTTCAATATAATGCCACACTCTATATACACGAGGCCTTTGAACGATTTCCTTTAACTGCGAAAAATATTCGTGCGCATCATACACACGTTGCTTTTTGCAAAGTTTGGAAATAAAATAAACCGGTAACATCGTATCCAGGTCCACACAACAAACGATATCCATTTTTTGAAAAAGCAGGTAAAAGAATAAGCGGATATTATATTCCGCATAAAAACCAAATCCTTTTTTAAAATATAATTTTATTCTCTTTTGATGAAAAGATCGTGTTCTTAAGGGTTTAGAAGACGCGAAACGGACCCCGACAAGCTCCACATCAAAGCCGGTATCCTTCAGACTATCGCATATACGCATCATCCGCTGATCAAAATGTAATTCATTGGTCACTGTAAATACAATCCGCATTTCTCCGTTTTACTTTTTTAAATAGAATTTAATCTGCCCGATCATTTGGTTATGGACATTTTTCCATGCTTTACTTTTTCCGGATGAAGACAGATTCTCATTGTGCCAGATACTGATAAAAGTGCCTCCATATTTATATACAGTCTGCATCAAACTCAATATTTTCATTAGTGCCTTTTCCGGCGGCAACTTTTCATAATTCATAAAGGTAACTTCCATACAGGTAACAGGAAAAATCCGGAGGTTTGTTATGTCTTCATTTTTTAAATCATAAAAATAAAAGGGCTTACAGGTTCCTGCTCTAAAGCCTGCGCGATCCGGAAAACCCATAGAATAATCTTCCGTGATTCCCGCCGTTATCAGGTTGAAATAGGTTTTTGGGAATTGAAGTTTTAAATAATGTTGACGGCTTTTTAGCACTTTCTTACCTGCAATAAATTCCAGCCGTTGTTTTTCGGCCGCAACTTTTGTCTTTCTTTTATTTGAAGCAAAGGACGGATGAATGCCTATTTCAGTAAAATGACTGATCTCTTTTATTAAATGGATCATCGCCGGTGAATTATAATCCAGGTTGCGATCGTACTCAGAGTTTTCACCTAACAGGAAAAAGAAAATAGATTTCAGGTCATTTTTTGATAGGCTTTTCTTCAATTCGGCATAAATATCCCAGGGATCTTTCTTTAATTT
>JBBSSE010000612.1:0-1644 GCA_038242375.1 Chitinophagales bacterium | reverse complement strand
TTGTCATTGCCTGTCTTTTTGGTGAATGAAGACGGCGCATCTATTTATTCTGCTTCCGAGATTGGAAGGGAAGAATTTCCGACAGAAGATATCACCGTTAGAGGAGCTGTAAGTATTGGTCGCAGACTGATGGATCCTTTGGCAGAATTGGTAAAGATCGATGCAAAAAGTATCGGGGTAGGGCAGTACCAGCATGATGTGAACCAGGTAAGATTAAAAGAAAAATTAGATCAAACGGTGGTGAGTTGTGTGAATGCGGTAGGAGTGAACCTGAATACCGCCGGAAAATATTTGCTGGGCTATGTAAGTGGTATCGGACCGACCATTGCGGAAAATATTGTAAAATTCAGAAAAGAAAATGGTCGTTTTACGAACAGGAAACAATTATTAAAAGTTCCCCGCCTGGGAGAAAAAGCCTATGAACAGTGTGCAGGATTTTTGCGTATAAAAGATGGCGACAATCCTTTAGATGAAAGTGGTGTACATCCGGAAGCGTATAAAGTAGTAGAGAAAATGGCAACAGACGCAGGAGTAAGTATAAAAGAAATTGTGGGCAATGAAACTGTTGCCAATAAAATCCCCTTGCAGAAATACGTTAACGAAACGATTGGTTTGCATACTCTTCAGGATATTTTAAAAGAATTAAAAAAGCCGGGACTGGATCCACGCAGTGAAGCTCAGGCATTTGAATTTGCCCAAATTTTTTCCATTGACGATGTTTATACCGGCATGATCGTTCCGGGAATAGTGACCAATCTTACCCGCTTTGGAGCATTCGTAGATATTGGCGTAAAACAGGATGGTCTAGTACATGTATCTGAAATAGCACATAAATACATAGCTGATCCGGGAGAAGCTCTGAAACTAAATGACCATGTTACAGTAAAAGTTCTGGAAGTAGATAAAGCCCGTAAGCGAATAGCCTTATCCATTAAACAAACACAGGAATCTCCACAACAACAGGAAAGACAACATTCCAGACCACAGCAATCTTTTAAAAATAATCCTCCAAAACCAAAAGCAAAAGAGCCTGAAACGATGGAAGATGCTTTGAGTTTGTTGAAGAAGAAGTTTGGGAAGTAGGGAATAGAATTAAGAGGTGATAATCCTAATTGAAGGGCCTATAAAAAGAAATGGTTCAGATGGTTAGATTTTATTTACGCCAAAATTTTCTGTGGCATTTCTACATTTGCGCTGATTTTGGTGTTCCATGCAAGTATGCGGGACAAGGCCCTTGTGCGGCGGTTTCACCAACATTTGTTTAAGTGGCAGCAACCTGTTCACACTTCTCTGAATAACTTGTATGTTTTTTCTATTATACTGATTGATATAAAGTTTGCTTTAAAATTAGTAATTTTAATATAAATTACTGTATGACAAATTATCAGAAATATATTACCATTGAACCTGGCAAAAGGAGTGGTAAACCCTGCATTCGAGGCACGCGGATTACGGTGTTTGATATTTTAAGCTACCTGGCAGCCGGAATGACTTTAGAAGAAATTTTGAAAGATTTTCCTGAACTTAAAAAAGATGATATTTTGGCATGTCTGGCATATGCTGCGGATGCTGAAAGGAAAATCAAGGTGGCTGTCTGATTAATAATAAGACTTCCGTTGTAAGTATTAACTTCATTATAAAATA
>JBBSSE010000611.1:0-1644 GCA_038242375.1 Chitinophagales bacterium | reverse complement strand
TGTTCTAAGAGACGTTTGTTCTTACTGCTTATCTGAATGATTCCCGGAGCAAGTGTGATGCTCTTGAATTCATTTTGAATTTTATCAGACAAGTTCTGATCAAATGTTCCATTTTTATAGGCATTTAAAAAGGAATCAATAGCAGGTTTCATGATAATGGATTCTTCTCTTCGATAGCCATGACCGTTAGGTCCCAGATCACTATTATGCGCATTGAATAACATGAAGGCTTCCGGTGCTTCAGGCATTACATACCTGTTGGCAGTTTCCCATGCTTTTTGTGGATTATATGCTTTCATATTCCAACTATACATCGCAACGCCGAATACGCCTACTTTGGATGCTTCTGATTTATCCATCGGATTAGAAACGAAGCCCGACATTTCCTTTGCGGCATTCGGATCCAATCCATAAGATGGTCCCATTAATAAATGATCCCGTACATAATCACTCACCGGAAAATTCCACCAAACATATGCCGGTCTTTTAATACGGTTATTTACCCACTGAAGATCTTCTTTATTAATATCCGCAACCACACTATTCCCTGTCCACATGATGTGTATAGCAGGATCCAGTTCTGTCCCTAAAATATCCAGGTAAGTTCCGGGCGCTTTATTACTCCAGCTTTTATTATATTCTGTCGGGCACATGATCAGCGGACCGACATCTTTTTTGACGGTTACAAAACTATGATGGAGGTAATTTAAAAGTCCGGCTTGTTTGTGTGCATCTGTACCAACACCTGAAATATCGTCAAAGAAAACAGCGAAATTGCGCACACCCAATTCATACATCAATTCAAATTTATGAAGCACTGCCAGGCTATCTTTCAACGTCCATTGAATATCCAAACCGGGATGTATTGCCCACACAAAATCCACATAATTGCTATTGGCGGTTTTTACTAACGTTTTTATCTTTTCTGCTTCCTCTTTTGGATAAGGTAATCTCCAGTTTGGAGAAGAATGAAACGGATCATCTTTTGGACCATAGATGTAGGTATTTAATTTTAATTTTCCATAAAATTTAAGCTGCTCAAGCCTGTCCTGGAACGTCCATGGTTCACCATAAAACCCTTCCACCGTACCACGATGTGTTACATCCGGAAAATCAGTAATTTCCCCTTTGGGTAAAGTGTAAACACCATTTTCATATTTGTATAATTGATACAATGTCTGCACGGCATAGAATACTCCACGCTCATCAAAGGCATTTATACTGATTTTTTCAGGAGATAATCCTAAACGATATGCTCCGGATTGATTCAGAGCGGGATCACTTTTATCAGATATACTTATATCAAGCGGCACTTCATTTCCTGTTTTAGAAACTTTTAAGAACCCTTGTAATAGCGAAATGATTTCAGCATCCGGTTTTAGGTTACCCGAAATATGATACACTTTTAAGGGAAATCTTTCGGATGACAATTGAACTTTCTGTGGTTGCGGGTAAAGTTCAGTTTGGTTATTTTGCGCTTGTGCTCCAATGAAAAAAAGCATAAAAAAAGGGAAATAAAAAATAGATTTTAGCATTAAGGCCTGATTAATAATTTTAAAATTTGTGAGAATCCCTAAAATAGTGGATAAAAAACAATTTCGCCTTTTTAAATTTTTTTCCAAGAAGGAGATTATTCTATCAGAC
>JBBSSE010000610.1:0-1658 GCA_038242375.1 Chitinophagales bacterium | reverse complement strand
ATCCGTGATGTTTGGTTTGGCGATTTTATCCAGACGGTCAATAAAAATATTTGCTTTGCGTACCCAGGCAAAATCCCAGGTAGGACCTGCATATTGCGAAAGCCAGGCCGCATTTTCGGAAGTGGATCCCCTGGAAGAAGGCACGCTATTCTCAAAATTTGACTGAACATTCTTGCCCGTCAGATCATCACTAAAAGTATATCCACGAACGGGCGTATAATCCGCAGTAAAGGAGGTATTATATCCATTGAAATAATTTGTGTAAAACCCATTCGCGAACATGCGGACATCATCTTCATTTCTCCAATATTTTCCTTCCTGATCTATATAACTCGTTTGAGGCGGCCGGTCTAAAAAGTCCTTCTTACAGGAAAAAGAAAGCAGGCTTACTATTGCGAGGAAACATAATTTATACTTATTCATTGTAATCGTTTTTAAAAGTTTAACTGAAGGCCAACTGAAATGCTTTTAAAAGCCGGAATACCTATACCCGTGCGACCTAAATTATAATTTGTCGTATTCCACATGGAATATCCATTGATACTTTCCGGATCGATCGGTAAACCTCTTAGGTGATCCCAGGTGATGAAATTTTCCAAAGCACCATAGACTCTTAACGAGTTAACCCCTACTTTCTTCAGGATATTTTGGGAAATGGAATATCCTACGGTGAGATTTTTGAGTCTCAAATAAGCCATATTCAATAAATACCTGTCCTGCACTTGTATATTATTGGCTGAATTACTTCCCGCATTGTTATAAGCTGCAGGATAGAACGCCCCCGTATTGGTAGGTGTCCAATAATCATCAGCAATCGCTGCCGGCATTGCTCCATCTGAAGATTGGTATCCGGGAATAGCTAAAAATCCATCGCCCCAAACCTGCCGGCTGCCAACTCCCTGAAAAAACACGCTTATATCAAACCCCTTATAATCGGCGCCTAATCTGAAACCATACTCATATCTTGGATTTGAATTTCCGATTCTATCCAGATCGCCGTGATCTGACAAGGACGTACTTCCATTTCCAATGATACCATCCCCATTTAAATCTTTGAATTTGACATCGCCGGGACCAAAATAAAAATTGGAGGAGTTTTGCAGGAATACCTGGTAAACCGGTTTTTCTCCATTTTTGCCGGGATTTAATTTGTTGGCTTTTGTGCCAACAAATTTTGCAGGAACATCATCTGCAGTCAACGTGATCAGTTGTAGCTTGCCATCAGCGCCTAACTCAAAATCTTCCAACTGGTATAACCTGTCGGTTCTGTATCCCCAGATTTCTCCAATATCCTTTCCATTATAATTACTATTCACCTGGGAAGATGTTCCATATTTTTTAATCCTGGTATTCGCATCAGAGATGTTTCCACGGAAATTAATTCCTAATCCATTCTGGAAACGGTGATTCAATTCAAGGGACAGTTCCCAGCCATTTGTTTTTAATGAGCCGAAATTTCCCTGTGGGGCGCCTGCTCCAAAAGTCAGGGGAATACCTTCCAACGGAACGATCATGTGATTCGTATTCCGTTGATATAAATCGAAAGTCAGGGTCACCTTATTTTGAAATAATCCGACATCAACCCCAAGATTTTTTGTTTCAATATCCTGCCAGGTAGGATCGCTTGTAATGGGTATCGGTGAACCCACATATGAAGT
>JBBSSE010000609.1:0-1670 GCA_038242375.1 Chitinophagales bacterium | reverse complement strand
ATTGATAAAAACCATTACGATTACGGACCATAGTTTCCAGGCATTTTGTCCAAAAGGAGCTTCTTTAATCAGGAGAAACGATTGATCCAGATCCGGTTGATTCTTGATTTGCTGATATAAAGAATAAAAAAGCCAGGCACCAAATAAAGGAGCGATGACATATTTGAATATTCTTTTGATATTTTTGTTTCGAAGGATCATGTAGCTTTGAGCACGAATTCTTTCAGTTACTTTATAGAAATAGAAATAAAATCAGGTAAAAATAAACTTCCATTGGACAAAACAGCAAAAATCATTTTAGGAATAGATCCCGGTACATTGGTGATGGGTTTTGGAGTAATTAAAGTGACTTCAAAAAGTGTGACTTTAATCGTCATGGATGTTTTGAAACTCTCTTCAAAATTAGATACTTACGAGCGTTTGAAGATCATCCACAACAAAGTTCAGGATCTTTTGATAGAGTACACCCCACATGAATTTGCCATTGAAGCTCCCTTTTTTGGAAAAAACGTTCAGAGTATGCTCAAACTGGGAAGAGCTCAGGGTGTAGCCATAGCTGCAGCTATGCAGGCAGGTCTTTCGGTAACTGAATATTCACCCAGAAAAATAAAACAATCCATTACAGGAAATGGTAATTCAGACAAGATACAGGTTTTAAAAATGCTTCAAAGAATTGTCAACTTTACCGAAGAGCCAAAATACCTTGATGCCACAGATGCCCTTGCAGTAGCAGTTTGCCATCATTTCCAGGGAAATACTTTATCTGTCCCGGGTAATAAAAAACTTACCGGATGGAATGATTTTTTATCAAAAAATCCAGAAAGACTCAAAACGAACGTTTAAGCCTTTCTGGAATTTAAAATTGTGGAACCTAACCTTTCTAATCTAAATTTTCCAATATCTTCTCCTGTACTTCTTTCATTTTTTCTTCTGAAAGGGTTAATTTTTTCCTGGTAAAATTTAAATCATTAGCCGAATTTAAAGGTACAAGATGCATATGCGCATGCGGCACCTCAATGCCCACTACACTTAGTCCGCACCGGTTACAGTCAAATGATTTTTCAATAGCATTTGCGATTGGTTTGGCAAATGAAAAGATTTCATTTAAATATTCTTCCGGCATATCAAAAAACTTATCCACCTCTATTTTAGGGATCACCAAAGTATGACCTTCTACAAGAGGATTAATATCTAAAAATGCATAGAACTTATCGTTTTCTGCTATTTTATAAGATGGAATTTCGCCGGTAATTATTTTAGTGAATAAGGTCATAAGTTACTTTTTTTATAAAGGAATATTTTAGAGTATCCTTACAAAAATAAGCAAACTATCAGGTTGTAATATTTTCAATCCTGAATGTGATTGTTCCGGCAGGAACTTTTATTTCTGCTATGTCTCCTACAACTTTGCCTAAGAGACCATTCCCGATTGGAGAAGCCGCGGATATTTTTTTCAATTTTAAATCTGCTTCTTTTTCAGAAACGATTTGATAAGTGATTTCCTTCTTTGTGGCCAAATTGGTCAATGTCACTTTTGTGAGTATAGTTACTTTGGAAGTGTCAATAGTGGTTTCATCCACAATTCTTGCGGTAGCTATGACCGTTTCCAATTGTTTAATTTTTGCTTCGAGCATCCCCTGGTCATCTTTTGCTGCATCGTATTCAGCATT
>JBBSSE010000608.1:0-1684 GCA_038242375.1 Chitinophagales bacterium | reverse complement strand
ATTATATCGATTAATTTATTTCTTATCGTTGTGGTACTCATTTTTTAATGGATTTATTTGATTGATTAAAGATACCATTTATAGTAGAGACGCAATGCATTGTGTCTCTACATATTCCACGCCGGCTTCTCTTTCTTCACCTTTTTATAAATAGCGCAACTTTCAACATGCGCGCCCGATAAATATCCAGTGCTCATTAAAAATTCATTCACAATTTCCCCACCGGTAAATTTGAAGGTCTTCTTAAAAATCTTTACCCATTCGTCTTTTGTTTTTGGATGATGGTGTTCGAGCCATTTTTTAAAAGATCCAAATTCTTTTTGAATTTGAAGAATAGTTTTAGCATTTTCAATAGCTGCATTTATTTTTAACCTGTTGCGGATGATTCCCACATCGTTCATAAGCCGTTCAAAATCTTCCTCATTGAAGGCGGCAACTCTTTTAATATTGAAATTTTTATATGCTTTCTTAAAGTTTTCCTGCTTTTTTAAAATGGTATCCCAGCTAAGGCCTGCCTGGTTTATTTCCAGAATTAAGCGTTCAAAAAGTTCATTGTCATCCTCAATTGGAAAGCCGTAAAAGTTGTCATGGTAAATACGGTGCACATTGTCTTTATCTATCGTTAGTACATAATCGCAGTAGGTGGGCTTTTGCATGTTTTATTATTATTTTTAAGAAGGATTTGTTGGGCACAAAGTACAAGGATTTATAAAAATACTTGATAGTTAACTTTTTTTCTTTATGTAAATTTTGAATCTGAAACACGAATTACACGAATTGTTTTAAAATAAATGCTTTCTTTCTATACGTAATGAAGAATTAAATGAAACTGAAGAAAAGTTTCCTAAATTTATTTACTTAAACAAAAACTGATTAATAATAAATTGAACGAATATTTATGAAAAGAGAACTAACTTCCTGGTACAGTCCTTCCCTCGATAGAGAAATGCCCATTGCTACATTTGGTGATTTTGGATTTGCCTTATTGCTGATACCGACGGCCGGAGCTGATTACCTGGAATACGAACGGTTTCAATTAATTGATTCCCTGGCTCCCCATATTAATTCAGGAAAAGTAAAAGTGTTTTCTATCAACAGTATGAACAAAGAAAGCTGGATGAATAATGAGATGGAGGGTGCCCATAAAGCTATCCGGCAGAATCAGTTTAATAATTATGTTTTTAATGAAGTGATTCCTTTTATAAAAGCAAGTACTTCTTCTTCCACTCCAATTATTACGTGTGGTGCAAGTTTTGGTGCCCTGCACAGTATGAATTTATTTTTGAAACGACCGGATATTATTGACGGAGTCATTGCTATGAGTGGCGTCTATGACCTGCATGAGTACACGAAAGGGTATAATGATGACCAGGTATTTTTCAATTCTCCCATGGATTATATGCCCGGCCTCACAGATAATTGGTACCTCGATAATATCCGCAAGAGTCACCATATTCATATCCTTTCCGGAAGCGGCGCGTATGAAGATCCCGAAGCTTCAAAGGCTTTTGCAGGTGTATTGTACAATAAAGGAATCAATTATGAATTAGATATCTGGGGCGAAGATATGACGCATGACTGGCCGACCTGGCGGGATATGTTGCCTTATTATTTGGAGACGAGGTTTTAATCAAAGGAATGTTTGATTGGCAGAATGGCTGAATTGCTAAATGGTTGAATTGCT
>JBBSSE010000607.1:0-1688 GCA_038242375.1 Chitinophagales bacterium | reverse complement strand
TAATTTCAGTGATAACGGCGGCATTTGAAAGTCAAAAAAGCGGTTGTAAAGTTTCGTTGAAAAAACCATGAAATATTTATTTAGACGATGGTGCGGTCAGTGAAAAAGTTAAGTGAAATGTGAAGATTATTTGAATTTTGCAATGCCTTTGCATCTATAAACTTTCCAGGTTCGGAAAATTTAAAGCGGCATAATAAATGCTTCCAAATTGAAGGTTGTTTTATGCTTGTTTGTAATTTTTAAAAATTAGCAATCAGCGAATAAAAAATGAACGTTTCATTTTGGGTTTTTTGGATAAAAGCCATCTAAATTTTCGCCATGTCGCGCCACAAAAAATACCCGCCTGAGAAAGGTAAATTCAGGAAATTTTTTACTGAGTTAGGCCCGGGACTAACCACTGGTGCGGCGGATGATGATCCCTCCGGCATAGCCACTTATTCACAAACTGGTGCTCAGTTTGGTTACGGGCAGTTGTGGACTGCATTATATATGCTTCCTTTTATGATAGCCGTGCAGGAAGCTTGTGCAAGGATTGGGATGGTAACAGGTAAAGGAATCGCCGGCGTCATCAAAGAGCATTACAGCAAGGTGGTTCTTTACTGTGTGGTGTCCCTCGTGGTTGTTGCCAATGTCATTAATATTGGTGCAGACATTGGTGCTATGGCCGCTGCGGCAAGAATTCTAATTCCAATGCCTTTTGTTGTATGGACCTTGCTCATGACAACGACAATATTGCTTTTGGAAATTTTTACTACCTATAAAGAATATGCTCGAATTTTAAAATGGCTCGCACTTTCCCTGTTAGCTTATCCGATTACCGTTTTTATTGTTCAACTGGATTGGATCACGGTTTTGAAAGCAACCTTTATTCCGCACATTGAATTTACGTTCGCCTTCTTTTTTATTATCACAGGTGTTCTGGGTACAACTATTTCGCCTTACATGTTTTTCTGGGAGGCTTCGCAGGAAGTGGAAGAAATAAGAGATAAAAAATTAATCCGTAGAGGCAAGCCGGTAATCAGAGAGGAGAATATTCTCGAAATGCGCCGGGATAATAATTCCGGAATGATCATTTCAGAAATTACCACCTGGAGTATTCTGGTGGTGGCCGGTACTGTTTTGCATAAAAGTGGCGTCACAAATATTCAAACCGCCGCCGATGCGGCAAAAGCCCTCGAACCGCTGGTGAGCTCTTTTCCGAACGCAGGATATCTTGCAAAAGTAATTTTCTCGGTAGGGATCCTTGGGCTGGGATTTTTGGCAGTGCCTGTATTGTCCGGCTCTACAGCTTATGCAGTTTCAGAAGCATTTAACTGGAAATCCGGTTTAAATTTAAAACTACGGCGTGCCCATGGATTTTACGGCGTCATCATTGTTTCAACCCTCGTTGGTCTATTGATTAATTTTTTGGGAATTAATCCTGTAAAAGCACTCATCTATTCGGCGGTTTTAAATGGAATAGCGGCTGTTCCGTTATTATTTCTAATTATAAAAATATCGGCAAGTGAAAAGATTTTGGGCGAATTCAAAGGCGGAATACTTTCCCACATTTTATTGTGGATCACTTTTATTGGCATGGGAGCCGCTGCCCTCGGAATTTTGTTGATGGCTTTTCAGTAAATGTTCCAAAACACGGTGTATAGGAAGTTGATAGATTCTTATGCTTATGTTCAGCAAAAGCCATTATT
>JBBSSE010000606.1:0-1688 GCA_038242375.1 Chitinophagales bacterium | reverse complement strand
GCTGCCTTTTGGAATGCATCACGCCCATAAAAATCATCGGCATTGATCACAGCAAATGGCTCTTTAATAGCATCTTTTGCACACAAAACCGCGTGAGCAGTTCCCCAGGGTTTTGTTCTTCCTTCAGGCAACGGAAATCCATCGAGGTATTCATCCATTTCCTGCATCACATATTCCGTAGCTATTTTCCCGTTTAATTTTGCTTCAAATAAATCCTTAAACGCTGTTGCAAAATCTTTGCGGATCACAAAAACTATTTTACCAAAACCACTGGCTATGGCATCATAAATAGAGTAGTCTATAATTGTTTCACCGGCAGGACCAAAAGCGTCCATTTGTTTAATTCCACCATAACGGCTTCCCATGCCTGCTGCTAAAATCAAAAGTGTAGGTTTCATTTTTAAGTTTTATAGTTTAAGAAATTTGCTTTAATTAAATTGCTGCAAAAATAAGCAAGAAAGAATTATGCCCCGTTCTATATTAAAAAGATTGAAAGAAAATGGTGATGAAGCTATTCAGATTCCTGCCATTACCCCTATCCGGAACAGGTTTGCACAAGATATGGATATTAAAATTTCCATGTTGAGATTGGATGAGATACATCCCGTGATATCAGGAAATAAACTTTTTAAACTGCATTATTTTTTAGAGGAAGCCCTTGATTCAACTCATAAAACCATTATCACTTTCGGAGGTGCTTACTCGAATCATCTTGCAGCAACTGCCTATGCGTGCAGGATTCTAAATATACATTGCATCGGAATAGTCCGTGGAGAAATGCCACCGGTATTTTCTGAAACACTGGTTTTCTGCCGGGAAAATGGAATGAAACTGGATTTCATCAGCCGGGACAAATATGCTCAGGTAGCCCCGACGGAGACAAATTCTTTTTTAAAGAAAAAATATGGGGAACATACTTTAATTCCTGAAGGTGGATTTTCTTCGAAAGGAATGGAAGGAGCATCTTTAATTCAGGAGTATTACGGAGATGAGAAATATTCTCATATTTGTGTCGCCATCGGAACGGCGACTACCCTCGCAGGTATTTTAAAAAATTCTTCGGAGAAAACAATCGTCATGAGTTTTCCGGCCTTAAAAGGTTTGACAGATATTTCTGAAAGGCTCCAGAATCTTGGATTGACGGATCATCAGAATCTTTCAATTATAAAGGATTATCATTTTAGAGGATTTGGTAAAAAGACACCTGAACTGATCGCTTTTATGAACCGTTTTTACGAAGAAAATAATATTCCTTTGGATTTTGTTTATACAGGAAAAATGATGTTTGGGATTCAGGATCTTCTTGAAAAAAAATATTTCCCTGCGGGATCCGATATACTTTGCATACATACGGGTGGCCTGCAGGGAAATAGTTCAATAAAGGAAAAGTTGATTTACTAAATTCCTTTCTCTAAAGGTGTCCTTTATTTTGCATAAATAGAATCTTTTACTTCACCACATCTCAACATACTGGACTTGTACTCAGGATGATTTTTACCCAGGTAAGGATTTGCAATTTGCCTTGTAGCGCTTAGCCAGTTGGCTTCATTGTCACCGAAAGCCATTGGGCAATTTTGCCAATACACTTTTTCACCTTCATAATCGATGGTTTTTAAGAAAGGGTATAAATTCTCTGAAACCATGCGGAAATCCTGGCGCATTTCTGTAATGTCTGATTCCTTCAAAAT
>JBBSSE010000605.1:0-1690 GCA_038242375.1 Chitinophagales bacterium | reverse complement strand
GCGACCCTTGGTGTGAGACTGGGAAAATTTAAAATTGAAGGCAGTTCCTTTACCGGAAAGGAACCAAACGAAAACAGGTACGATTTTGATAAACCACGCTTTGATTCCTATAGCGGACGGCTGTCATTCAATCCTTCTGAAAACTGGGCTTTGCAAGTTTCGCAGGCATTTATTAAAAATCCTGAATCTTCACATGCCGGTGACGTAAACCGCACAACCGCATCTGCTATGTATAGTGTACCACTAAATGCTAAAAGTTCCGTAAATGCAACCGCGGCCTGGGGAAGAAATGCACCTGTTGATGAAAAGTCTTCAAACGCTCTCTTGCTGGAAGGAGAATGGCGATCCGGAAAAACTGCTCTTTACGGGCGATACGATTGGGTGCAGAAAAGTGGTGAGGAACTGATATTGGATCGACCGCTTTATGCTGACCGGATATTTTCCGTGAATGCGCTCACTCTTGGAATGAATTATGATTTGTTTGATGCCGGAAAATTAAAAGTAGCCGGTGGCGGACAATTTATTTTCTATAAAACAAATAAGGATTTAGAAAGCTATTACGGTAAAAACCCAATGGGATTTGAATTGTTCTTGCGCTTGTATCCTGCGAGAATGTAATAAGGATCTGTGAAAAACGTTTAAGAGATTGTTGAAGTTGTTGTTTGTGACTATATTCATTAATAGTAAATGTAAATTTTTTAAGTATCTAACTATTTTAAACAAAAATGCAATCCGAAGTTAATGACATAACTTCGCCCTCTTCATGAAAAAACTGATTTTTCTCATAGCGACCATGGCCTATATGATTTCAACAACAGGCGCTACCGTATACATTCATCATTGTATGGGAAAGGTCATAGATTGGGATTTTACAAAAAATGATTTAGAGAGATGCGGCACCTGTAGCATGGAGAAAGATGCTGTAAATGATTGCTGCAAGGATGAGATAAAAGTTTTAAAAATTGATAATGCCGCTAAACATCCGGAAACTCCAGGTAATCAATTAAGCTTTAAGGATGTTATTTTACCAGTTACTTATTTTGCCTTAGTACATCAATATTTTTCTTCCACAGAAAAGGAATTCTTTCCTGAGAATATTGTACTTAACGAGATCGTCCCGGATCTCTGTATTCTACATTGTACCTACCTGATTTGATATTTTATTGATTAAATGCGTTTTGCTCAAAAATATTTTGGGTAAACTGACTGGTCATTTATTTTTTTTAAAATCTGTGAGTAATTCATTATTCAGGATTTAAAATATCAAACCGTTTTCCATTTTATTGAATGGAGAACCCAAAATTAGTACACGATGATTTTGAATGTAATTTCTTTGAAACCTTCTATAAGAAAGGTTTATAGAAAAACGAACATAAATAAAACGATCCTTTTTCTTTTCTTTTTTAGTTTCCTGAATTATTATGCGCAGGCGCAGAACTCATCAGTAGTTACCGATGTATTTAGAGTTGAAGGTGTCTGTGGTTCATGTAAGAATCGCATAGAAAAGACCCTGAAAATAAAAGGAATTACCACCGCTGAATGGAAGGTCGAAAATAAAATGCTCACAGTAACCTATGATCCATCTATCATAAAATTGGAAGACATTCATGCGAAAATGGCTGCGGTAGGCCATGACACAGAACTGGCAAAGGCAGAAGAAAAGGTGTATAATGCGTTACCTGATTGCTGC
>JBBSSE010000604.1:0-1700 GCA_038242375.1 Chitinophagales bacterium | reverse complement strand
GGTGCCTGGCTTTTTTATTCTTTATATCAGCAAATCAAGAATCAACCGGATCTGGATCAATCGTTTCTCCTGATTAAAGAAGCTCCTTTTGGACAAAATGCCTGGAAACTATGGTCCGTAATCGTAATGGTTTTTATCAATTGGGGATTGGAGGCCAGGAAATGGCAGATATTAATTCAGCCAATTCAAAAAATGAGTTTTATTACTGCTTATAAATCGGTGCTTACAGGAGTGGCGTTGTCTATTAATACCCCAAACAGGATTGGAGAATATGGTGGCAGAATTCTTTATGTGAAAGATGGTAGCCGCATCAAAGCAATTTCTGTTTCTATTGCAGGAAGTATCAGCCAGTTGATTATTACAATTCTTATGGGTTGTGTGGGCTTGTTTTATTTATTGAATTACAAGATGAAACCCGGTGAGCATATCATGGGGCTTTCTTATTTCTGGGTAGAAACATTATTATTTCTATCTGCTTTCATGGGTCTATTGCTTGTCTTATTTTTTTTCCGCTTATCCTGGCTTATAAAATTGATTGAGAAAATACCTGCCATGGAGAAATATGTTCAGTATATCAATGTGTTGGAAGCGTTTACTCCTAATTTATTGTTAAGGCTGTTATCTTTATCCCTCTTTCGGTACATTACCTTCGTCCTTCAGTATATATTGCTCTTACAAGTACTAAATGTAGATATTTTCTGGTTTGAAGGTTTCCCGGTTATCAGCATACTTTTTCTTGTTTTGGCGGTTATTCCTTCTTTCGCTATTGCGGATCTTGGCATAAGAGGAACTTTTAGTGCTGCCCTTTTGGGGCTTTACAGCACGAACCAGGTGGGTATTATAGGCACTACTTTTGGTATCTGGTTTGTCAATCTTTTTATTCCTGCATTATTAGGAAGTGTATTAATTTTAAGTATCAAATTTTTTAAAGAAAAATAACTCAGTTTGAAAACGATCGCTACAATTTTTATATTTTTACTTTCATCTTTTATACAACCCGGTAATGAATTCTGCGGCGTTAGAAATACGTCCTTCAGTGCGGGAGAGGATATAACGATGAAAGTTTACTACAGTACTTTAGGCGTGTATGTCGCAGCCGGAGAAGCAAATTTCACCACCTCTCTCACAAGATTTAACAACAAATCTGTTTATCATGTAGTAGCTACCGGAACTACCTACTCGTTTTTTGATAAATTTTTTCGAATCCGCGATAAGTATGAATCCTATATTGATACAGCAACCTTGCTGCCGGTGAAGTTTATTCGAAATGTAGACGAGGACGGATATAAAATTTATAACAACGTTTCTTTCAATCATCAGGCTGGTACTGCCGTAAGTACAAACGGCGTATTTAAAGTAACCAAATGCATTCAGGATGTGATCAGTTCTGTGTATTATGCACGGAATATTGATTTCAGTAAATATAAAAAAGGAGATAAAATTCCATTTGACATGTTTCTGGATGATGAGATCTATAATCTCTACCTCAGATATGAAGGAAAGGAACAGGTAAAGACGAAATATGGTCGTTTTAATGCCATCAAATTCAAACCTTTACTTATTAAAGGCTCCATCTTTGAAGGCGGAGAAAAAATGACTATATGGGTTAGTGACGATCCAAATCACATATTATTGCGTGCGGAAAGCCCGATAGCAGTGGGATCTATCAAAGTAGATATGATGGCCTATAGAAATCTTCG
>JBBSSE010000603.1:0-1701 GCA_038242375.1 Chitinophagales bacterium | reverse complement strand
CTCCCAATCATTACCGCTCTAAGAGAATCGGATTACTTTGATTTTTTTGGCATCCTTATTTATTTGAAACGCTGAGAGAGGTTTCCGCTTTTTAAAATAATTTGCCATGAAAAAACTATTATTATTCGCGATTGGTTTTGCTTCCTTCACTTTTGCAAATGCACAGCAGGTAAAGGTCGGCGCCGATAAATCTTTTAAAGAATCTGTCAACGGCCTTAAAACTTTTGCCTGGTCCTCCGAAATCGACAAGATTCCCAAGGGTGCTATATTTCTCACGCCTACTGGAGTTTACGTTTTTAATAATGAATCCACAAGAGAAAAAATAAAAAAAGCGATAAAATTTGAATTGAATGCAAAGGGATTCAAGGAAACAGAAACCAAACCGGATATGATTGTTGTTTTCAGGGTAAGTGAACAACCGGGCACTTTGCATACATTTAATGGATATGAAATGTATAACGACGGGATGGATTCTACCCGCGAACTTAAAAATAAAGAAACAGTAAAAATAAAACCGGGTACTTTATTAATCAATATTGTAGATGCGAAATCAGACATGGTCGCATGGCAGGGATATGCTTCCGGCATCTTAAAGCCGGACATGATTAATAATGATGTAAAAGTCAGAGAAGCAGTGGCATCTATCTTCAAAAAATTCAAATTCCAGGCAAAAAAGTAATCGTCATCTACTCTAAAAGACGAGGTGGCCGAAATAGTGTTTGAACCGTCAGTTTTTAGAGAACCGTCATAAATCTTTCCTCAAATTTTTCCTTAAGAAAGATATTACAATCAAAATATTAAATTCAGAAAAATGGCAAAACAAGTAAGTGATTTTTTACTGGAGCGTTTAAATGAATGGGGTATAACCCGCATTTTTGGATTTCCCGGGGATGGTATCAATGGTATTCTCGGCGCCCTGGATCGTGCAAAAGATAAAATAGATTTTATACAGGTAAGGCACGAAGAGAATGCCGCCTTCATGGCTTGCGCGCACGCAAAATTTACCGGCGAAGTTGGCGTATGTATGGCCACTTCCGGTCCGGGAGCCATTCATCTTCTCAATGGCTTGTATGATGCAAAAATGGATCATCAACCTGTAGTGGCGATCGTGGGACAATCAGCGCGAATGTCGCAGGGTGGCTCTTTTCAGCAGGAAGTGGATCTGAATAGTTTATACAAAGACGTGGCGCATGAGTACATTCACATGGTTTCGGTACCATCGCAAATGCGCCAGTTGCTCGACCGTGCGATTCGCATAGCGAAAGCAGAAAGAACTGTTACGTGTGTTGTTATCCCCAACGACATCCAGGAATTAGATGCGGAGGAGCCACCCCGCGGACATGGAACCATTCATACAGGAATTGGCTTTCCTAACGTGCGTATCGTTCCTTCGGATGAAGATTTAAAAAAGACAGCCGATCTGCTGAATGATGGAAAAAAAGTTGCCATGCTGATAGGTGCAGGTGCTATGAATGCGGCCAATGAAGTGAAACAAGTAGCTGACCTTTTGGGAGCAGGTATTGCAAAAGCGCTTCTTGGAAAAGCTGCGTTGCCGGATGACCTTCCTTACGTAACAGGGGCTATTGGCTTATTGGGTACGGAACCAAGTTATAAAATGATGATGGATTGCGACACGTTGCTGATGGTAGGAAGTAGTTTCCCTTATTCTGAATTTTTGCCTCAAATAGGAAAAGCGCGGGG
>JBBSSE010000602.1:0-1703 GCA_038242375.1 Chitinophagales bacterium | reverse complement strand
GAGCCGGAAAATTTTGTTGCAGCACTCAATCGATAAAACATGCCGGCAGAGAAGAACAACAACATCGAATGGTCCTGGAAAAAAGATCAACTATTTATTTCATAAAAAGCAACTGCTTATTTCACCTAAAAAAGATTCAGCACTAAGAGCTTTGCCTAATCAAAATTTAATGATACTTTTACCGACAGTTGTTTTTAAAAAATACCTCCAAGCAGCATCCTACAATAAAGCCTCCCTAAGTATCTTGTGATTACTTCCATGCGTTACAACAAAAACCGACATGAAAGGATTACATGCAAATATATTAATACTCGTAGCACTCACACTGATTTCATCGGGGCAGTTCTATAACATTTTCGGACAGTCGCCTGCGAAATTTCAGACATTTATTTCGCATGCGAAGACAGATGATCACATGCCGGAATGGGATTTCTATCTTAGTAATGTAGACAACAAACTTAGTTCGTTGGTTGTGGACTTGGGTTTGTATAAAGTTGCCCCACTAAAAGATAAATCAAATTTCGTCTGGATTTCCCTCAAAATGAATAATCCGGGAACGGATGGACTTTCATCTTCCCTGGAAAGCGAATTACTTGGAAAAATTGAAGATAAACTGGTTGCAGAATTATATAACCATTTCAATTCCACCTATGCCGGCAGTCTTACCTGTAAAGGTTATAAAGATTTTTATTTTTATTTTGAAGATACCGTGCAATATGAAAACGTGCTGGCAGAAGTCATGCTGCTTTATCCTGACTATCAGTTTGACTACGGTGCAAAAACAGACGAAAACTGGAGCGGTTATTTTGACTTCATTTATCCATCTCCTCAGCAGTTTCAAAGTATTCAAAACAGGCGGATTATTGACCAACTTGAAAAGAATGGAGACAAATTAACCAAAATGAGAGATGTTGAACATTGGATATATTTCAGAACAAAAAAAGAGCGGGATTTATTTCTAAATAAAATCATGTTTGACGGTTTTACTCTTGTCACGATGGATTACGATAAAAAATCCGGCGGACTTCCTTATAAACTACACATAAAACGCATTGACAAAGTGGATTGGAATAGCGTTGATGCCTATGTAATCTATTTATGGAAACTTGCAAACGATTACAATGGAGTTTACGATGGCTGGGAAACATCCGTTGAGAAAGATTAGCAAGGAGATTGGAACAAATTCAAAAGCATGTAGAAGGTTTTAGGTCAGTACCTAAGGTCGGACCGGTTAACTTTCAGAGTTATATAAAAACAACTTCTATCACCCAAATACGCCCTCCCACTCCAGAATACGATCCTACTTTTTTTTAAAAACTCATTATTGTTTCTAATTGTTTTAATTGAAGTGCCGTCAGTTTTTAAACAACATAGCGTTCCCTATATATTCCGCCTAAAACTCGCTCTTCCTTTTGTAAATGAACCATCCATCAGACACCATGATATTAGCATCTACAACATCACAGGATTTTGACTTCATTACAGGTTTTTCAAATAAGTTTGCCC
Organism: Chitinophagales bacterium; assembly: GCA_038242375.1. Classification (GTDB taxonomy): domain Bacteria; phylum Bacteroidota; class Bacteroidia; order Chitinophagales; family Chitinophagaceae; genus Ginsengibacter. Next base: position 197 of record JBBSSE010000602.1, on the reverse strand, counting down.
TCCCCACACGGAATAATTAACTCTCTATTCCGGCTTCCCCGGGAGAAGTAAAATACATTTAAAACCTAAAGGGATACGAAATCCCCAGGCAGAAGATTAATGACTCACTCCATGCAAACATGTCAGACTGAACGATTCTATTACAAACATTTATACTTCGCAAGAAGCAAAACAGTGAATGATTTTATACGGTCGGG
>JBBSSE010000601.1:0-1715 GCA_038242375.1 Chitinophagales bacterium | reverse complement strand
TATGGAATTGAATTCTTTGTTCAACAAAAATTAATAAAGAAAACGTTTTACGCCCTTAGTACGACGCTTTATAAAAGTGAGTTCTCCGGAACAAATGGAAAATTACTGCCTTCATCCTGGGATTTTGGATATTTAGTTTCGGCTACTTTAGGACAGAAATTAAACCGCAATTGGGAATTAGGTTTGAAATACCGATTCGCCGGTGGTGCGCCATATACTCCATATGATCTCAATGCCTCAAGAACAAATTATTTACTAACGGGCATCGGCACCCTGGATTATGCAGCTATTAATTCTTTACGATTGAAATCGTACCAGCAAGTTGATTTCAGACTGGATAAAAAATATAATTTTAAAAAGACCAGTTTGAATTTATATGTGGATATCCAAAATTTATTTATGTTCAAAACAGAAGGAATTCCAAATTTTACCTTTAAAAGAAATGCGGAAAATTCCGGTTTTGCCACAACGGATGGAAACCCAATAAAACCGGACGGAAGCAATGCCATTCCGGTGATCCTGCAAAACGACAATACGTCGATTTTACCGACGATTGGTTTTATTTTTGAGTTTTAAGTAGACTTTTTTTATAGGTAAAATAAAATTTAAAGAGTTCAGATGTTTATAAGGCACTCAAGGAGCTTTTCAAGCATTTATATTTTTCAGTTAAGACGATCTTATCTGCAATGATGGTTAAAAATCAATCTATCAATTCATGTATTGGACTATTTGATATGGATCAATCATCGGGATGCTTTATATCGATTCAAAAATCTAATTTTTTATTAACTTAAAATGAAACAGCCTGGGGCTAAAGCCCTTAAACATTATTCCATTTATCCACAGGCTAAAGCCATGTGGCAATTCAGAAGAAAAGATTTTTGTAATTCATGAAAGTTTTCATTTGAAGAAAGTTTTCTATTTCTGCTGCTTAATAAATCCTGCGCCGATGTTGGTATTTCCGAATGACGGGATACGTGAGAGTATGCTAAAGTGCGGCTGCTTCACCGACATCAGTTTAAATAAATATCAGTTTGCTTTCATATTTTTAACGCTGATTGGTAATAATAAAAAATATTTTATTGTTAGGATAGTATCTAAAGCCATGTCGCAATTGAGAAGAAAAAAGATGCCTTATTGAATAGCCTCCAGCTTCAGCTGGGGTATCAAAAACTCATAATCTCCGGGCTTTAGCCCAAATTTACTGTTTACGTATTTAGTGTTTTTGCAATTAATACAAAATATATTTTTCAGTTTATCCTATTTTTAAATGGAATTATGCCAGCCAGAATTTATCTTATAGTAATATTAGGAATTCTCTATGGAATAGTTCGATACAGATGCAGGTAATCCATATTTCTTCCTATATTGTAAAAAAAGTGTTTTATGAAGTTTGAACAAACACTGTATAACACCTCTTCAACAATAGGAATTATACAGAAAAACATCCTGGCAATGTTATTCCTGTTGAGTTTTATTTCCTGTACATTTTCCTATAGCAATACAACACGAACTACGACAACATATACCAACAATACAAGCTTTACTAATTCGGATTTTATTAAGACCGGCGCGGAACAAACAGAATTATACGTTCCGTATCTCAAAGGAAAAAGAGTGGCGATTCTTGCCAATCAAACTACGATCATCGGGCAGAAACATTTGGTAGATAGCCTGCAAGTTCTTGGGATAAATATTGTAAAAGTATTCGGCCC
>JBBSSE010000600.1:0-1733 GCA_038242375.1 Chitinophagales bacterium | reverse complement strand
TTATCCGGCATACCGGCCAGCGTTTCATCGATCCATTCATTTAAAGCACCATCATCTTTTTGCTGAAGTATATTTAATCTTTCTGCGATTTTTAATGAATCTTCTCCGGGAGAATCTATGAGTACAGGAAAAACTTTCGCTAAGGCACTTCCAAAACTAACCTGGCCATTTTCTACATTATCCGCAAGTAAAGCAATCGTAGCCGGTTCGATTGGAAATTGACTGATATCAATACTGTTTTCATTCAGGTAGTTCTTTACAGGGCCAATTATCCAATTAGAAACAGCCTTATAATTTCTGGTGTGATTAACAGCTTTTAAAAAATAATCTGCCATTTCTTTATCTGCGCAAATAACCTTTACACTTTCGTGATTCAGACCAAAATCTTTTATCAACCTTTCTTCGAGGGCTGCAGGCATTTCAGGCATTTCGCTCTGAATTCTTATCAACATATTATCTGTCACAAAAAAGGGGGAAAGATCCGGTTCAGGAAAATAGCGGTAATCGTTGGCCTCTTCTTTAGAACGGAGAGCAAAAGTAGTTCCCGTGGTGGCATCAAAACTCCGCGTTTGCTGGATGACTTCTCCTTCGGAATTCAAAATTTTAGTCAGACGATCTATTTCATGAGCGATCGCTTTTTTGACGTTCTTTATGGAATTTAAATTCTTAACCTCTACCCTGGTACCCAGTTTGGTTTCTCCTTTTTGCCGAAGCGAAATATTGGCATCGCAACGCATACTTCCTTCTTCCATATTTCCATCGCTTACATCGAGGTAGCGAATCATTTTCCTAATCTCTGTCAGGTATTCCCCAGCTTCATCCGCTGAAAAAATATCGGGCTCAGAAACAATCTCCAGCAAGGCAACTCCGGCGCGGTTTAAATCGATACAGGTATAATGCTCATCTGCATCATGAATGCTTTTGCCGGCATCCTCTTCCATGTGAATTCGGTTTAACTGCACGCTTCTTTCCAGGCCATTAACTGAAATACCCACTTTCCCCTGTTTACAGATGGGTGTAGCCTGTTGCGTAACCTGGTAGCCTTTTGGCAAATCAGGATAGAAATAATTTTTCCTGTCAAAATAATTTTTTCTGGAAATTTCGCAATTAAATGCCAGACCCAATTTGATAGCAAGTTCTAATGCCTTTTCATTCATTATAGGCAAAGTACCCGGATGAGCGAGTGAAACAGCGCTAATATTTGTATTGGGTGGATTTCCAAATAAAGTACTATCACCGCAAAACAACTTGCTTTTGGTCAGCAATTGAACATGCACTTCAAGTCCAATAACTACCTCATATATTTTAAAATCCGGCATGGCTGCGAAGATAGCAAAAGTGATATTATATTATTTGATTAAGACTTTAGATTAACAATTCCCTTTTTAAATAGAAAGAGATTAGATTCCTGTCTCTTTATTACATTTTTTAATTACCAATTTTTAGAAAATGGGCTAGTTGGATTATTTGCAATATGCAGAAAATAAAGATTGGCCATTACACCTTCAAAATGAAACTTTTTACCGGAAATGAGATGCATATTTTATTCTAAAAACAGGGGAAAATGAATCCGTGCGTGTGAAATTCGAGTAGGAAGGAAAAATGCAGATATATATAGTCCAACAAATAGATGAACTAAAGTTAAAAAAAAAGTTCCACAAATTTTATTCCAAAAAATAAGATTCTTATCTTTACCTGACCAAAAACCTTTTTTCAAAAATTTTAAGCATGTC
>JBBSSE010000599.1:0-1734 GCA_038242375.1 Chitinophagales bacterium | reverse complement strand
GCGTTGCTTTATTGTGCCCTCGTTATTTTATCGGGATTGGTTATTATGGTTATTCTATTCAATAAAAAGTATCCGGCAATGGTTATCGGGGAAAAGGCAGACGACACGAAAATTTCAGCCTGAAAAATCGATTCTGTAAGGAAAGATGTCTGAAGAAAGGGTGAACGAGGTCTAACCTTCGGTTCCGACAAGTAGCTGGTTAAACATGAATTTCAGGCACGAATTACACGAATTCTTCAAACGTCAACTTCTGTAACGAAGTAAGCTGTTGGCACCGAAGTTCAGAGAGCGGGTTTTCCTATTGAAGCTGTGAGAGATTATGATAAAGAGGATAACCGGTCTGACCTTCGGTTTCGACCTGTAGCTGGTTAAACACGAGTTTTAGCCACAGATTACACGAATTCTTCAAATGTCATCTTCTGTATATCTTCAAAGTTATTCTGCTAAAAACACAGTTCGCGGCTTGTGGAGATACTTTAATCTAATGTTTGCCGCGAGGATTACCCCAATCGAAAATTGATTCTTTTTACACTGGACTTTTCTTCTGAAACCAAAGATATTGGTTGTTTAAAAATTCATGATTCGGGTGATTCTGTATCAAATGATTGGAATCATGCATTTTGCTGCTTCTCATCATTTTAGATCGTTTTGAGAATCAATATTTTTGATTAAAAAAAGATATGCTTGGTACACTAAACGATGCGCAAATTGAAAAATTACTTACGAGTAGTTTTATTGGTAGAATTGGATGCCATGCTTTTGGCAAAACCTATGTTTTACCGGTTAGCTATGCCTATAAAGACGATTGTATTTATGTGCATACTTATGAGGGATTGAAATTGTCTATGATGCGCCAAAATCCCGACGTTTGTTTTGAAGTGGAAAATTTAGAGGATATGGCTAATTGGCAAACAATGGTTTCATGGGGTACATTTAAAGAACTTACGGATGAGGAGGAAAGAAATGAAGGCTTGCGAATTTTGACCAGTCGTAAATTTTCCGGTGCCACCAGTGAAACCGTTCAGTTGGGGAATTTATGGCCATTTGCTCCGGAGGATATCAGCCATATTGATGGGATTGTTTTTCGTATTTTATTGTCTGAAAAAACAGGCCGTTTTGAGAATGCCCCTCCTCAACCAAAATAATTCAGAATTAATATTACCAGGCTTATCCTTTTTTTAGGCCTGGTATTTTTTAGGATGATTTGTATCAGTTTAATTTCTGCGGGAGGTCATTTTTAAAAGACCGGATTTTAATCAATTTTGTCACTCATCTCAAGAAAATATATGGTTGAAAATGTCCATCGGACTAGCCAGGCCGGTAAATATTCTTTTATGACAAATGAAAAAAATAATCAACTCGTGCAGGAACATGAAGCCTGGAAACGAAGCCTGGAATTTTACAAGCAGGAAAATGCTTTGTTGAAATACAGGTTAAGTGAAATGGTTGACCAAAGTGAAGGAGATCTTTTTTTGCAAACAGCGGAATATTTTCATAATGAATTTTTATTGAAAGATGACTGGCTCGTAAGATTGGCCCATCGGTTACAATCTATTCAGGAAATCTTGCATACTACGCCTGTTAATACCTTTGTAGGAGATAAAAGCCTTTGTCTGCACAATGAATTAAGACAGCAAATCTGGCAGTTTGAACGAGACTTCATTCAGTTGTCGAATGATTTTAACCAGAAAGTACTGAAGTCTATTCTTTAATTCAGCATATCCAATAATTTCT
>JBBSSE010000598.1:0-1739 GCA_038242375.1 Chitinophagales bacterium | reverse complement strand
AGGTTTCCAGGAGAGTGCTTATACCTATTTAACCCGCTATTTCACCTATGTATCTGATGCAAAAATAAAGGGCATTCTAAGTGATTTTGGTGATAAACCTGTTGCGACAACCACAATGGAAGAGTATTTTATTAAAGGTGAGTTATACAAGCTAAACATTGACAATGCATCTTTTGTATTTGGCCAGTTAGATGATTATGAAGGATTAAATCCGGAAGAAGGTCAGGATCCTTTGTATCGTCGGGAAATTGCTACCGTATATGCAGATGATGGCACCCAAGGCGAGGCATGGGTCTATTTGTACAATGGTGATGTGAGTGGAAAACCTGTTATTTCTTCCGGGGATGTTTTGGAATATATGAAGTCAAAAATAGAAAATCCTTCATAATGATTTTTAAAATCCTTCCTTTATTTTAATTTGTAAGCCACCACTTTTTTTGCTAAAAAGGTAGGAACGAAAACGATTCTTTTTTCGGGATCGTACCCAATGTCTGCCGTGTTCATTTTTTCCTGGTGCGTTTCCAATAATGTTTCCACAGTTCCGGAGGCAGTAACGTAAAAAATATATCCGCTCCAGGCAGTTAAGAGAAAATCTCCATTTCCTACAGGTTCTATGCCATCGATACCTTGTGGTAAATCTGCAATTTTTGTCAGCTTTTTATTTTTATCAGCTTTTAAAAATTCTTTACCAGCCCCGATATAAAGCTCATTGCCGATGGCTTTTAATCCGTTGACACCTTTTACATCATCAAGGAACAGGGTAGGTATATTATTTTCTATGCGCCATATTTTGGCCGTGCGTGAATCTGAAACATATACAATGCCTTTGCTGTCCACGGTGATGTCATTTAATCCGCTGGCATTTTCAATAGGAATCTTTTTGGTCACCACTCCTTTATTGATATCAATCACCACCACTTCTGAATTATCCGCTGCGTATAGATTATTTTTAAAAATTCCCAGGCCCTTAGGTGCGTTCAATCCTGTGATCCAGGTGGAGTCATAGTTTTTTCCGTTAGGTGAGAGTTTTCCAATCCCTCCAATTCCATCATTTTCCCAGGAAGAACCATTGATTAGTGACACATACATAATATTATTTTTCAAATCCGGTAAGACGGATTCCGGGATAGCAAAAATGGTATCTGTTTCCCAGATTTTTTCCAATGAATGAGTTTGAGCTTTAGCGGAGAAAGAAGCAACCAGAAGAAAAAGGAATAGAATTTTTTGCATGGTAATGGTTTTGCAGTTTATCTGATGTTTGAAGAAATAATTCTGAAATGATGAAAACTATTAGAATGTAATATACTGAAAGAGTTGTATTATTTTGGTCTTAGGCAATTCTTAAAAAAAATATAGTTCTGTCAGAGTGGAAATTACAAAATAATCCTTAATAAAAATGGCGGCCAGGTTTTAACCGGGCCGCCATTATATTTTCTTTCATATATAATGAAAGGATTTTTATATTTTACTCATTATGGATTTTTGGATTCAGGTGCTTTTTCAATCAAATCCATGAACTGATCCAGTTTAGGAGTGATGATGATTTCTGTGCGCCTGTTTCTTTCTTTTCCGGCAGGAGTCGCGTTGCTGGCAACAGGATTGTACTCTCCACGTCCACCTGCAGTCAGGCGTTTTGGATCTGTTCCATAACTGTTTTGCAACGCCTGAACTACGGAAGAAGCTCTTAAAGCACTTAAATCCCAATTGTTTCGGATATTAGGTCTTGAAATAGCATCATT
>JBBSSE010000597.1:0-1755 GCA_038242375.1 Chitinophagales bacterium | reverse complement strand
GTTAGAATAAAGTATTTTTCTTTGGTTCTTTGTGGTTCGTTTTTCGTTTTACTTTTTTCAATGCCTTTTAGATAAAAAAAGGGACAGGTAGTGACCTGTCCCTATATCATTAAAGAGAAATTTATCAGGTGCGCTGATGAATTCCTTCCCTCACCTCTTCCACTAATTTTTTATTAAATGCTTCCAGGTCTTCCGGGCTTCGGCTGGTAACAAGGCCGTTATCCACCACCACTTCTTTATCCTGCCAGTCTGCGCCTGCATTTTTAATATCCGTTTTTATAGATGGATATGAAGTCATTTTCTTCCCTTTCAACAAACCCGTTTCAATTAATAATTGGGGACCGTGACAGAGGGATGCAACCGGTTTTCCACTTTCCATAAATGATTTTGCAAATTGAACGTATTCTTTATGAGCACGCATCTGATCCGGGTTAAGCACGCCTCCGGGAATCATCAGACCATCATAATCTTCAATATTTGCACTTGATAATGGTACATCCACGGGTAAAGTTATGGACCAATGATCATGGTTCCAGGCTTTCACTTTTCCTTTTTCCATAGAGACAATGTCCACTTTGAATCCCGCCTCTTCCATTGCTTTTTTGGGACTGGTCAATTCTATTTCTTCAAAGCCATTTGCGGTAAGAATGGCTACTTTCTTTTGATTCGTATCTTTCATTAGTTGATTATTTTTTAATTAAACAATGACTATGGTGAAACAAGAAATATGCCTACCCAGATAAAAGGCGGTGTTCATCTCATTTGCTGATTATTTTACACATTTGGATGGAAAAGCAACAAATATTTATTAGAATTTATTTGAGTTTATTCGAGAGATACTAAATCCTTCAAAAATAGGCTTGGTGGAATCTTTTTATTATTTTCAGGATTACATAAAATTTTAATTTCTGGAACAGATTTATGGCTTCATTTAATGACTTTACCAAATTTTACAAAACTCTCAGTAATACTGAGCTTATAAACATTCTTGAAAATCCTGCATCTTACCAGCCGGAAGCCATTGAAGCTTCAAAAATTGAATTTTCTAATCGACAACTTTCTGAAAATGAAATAACTGACGCAAAAAAAATCCTTCGTGAAAAAGAGTTCTTAACAAGACAAAATGATCAAAAGAGAAAGGAAAGAAAACTCGAAATAGAAAAGAAAGGAAATGCATTCATTGCAGCCTTAAATCCAAATCAGAAACGAATCGCCAAAAATGAAAAAAGTATTCGCACTGTGGTGATTGCGTTAAGTTTTATAATTATTTACGAACTGGTTAGGTTTTTTCAAATTGGACCTTGTTTTATAAAGGCTTTTACATTCACGCCATTCGAAGGAATTATTTATCTTTTGCCCTTTGCAATTTTGCCCGTAGCCTTATTACTTTTTTGGAGAAGAAAATCAACCGGGTGGGAATCTCTTAGCAATTTTCCTTGTTTTTTATCTTGTGGAAACGACCGGGACCATCATGAGTGCATTTATTTCGAATCCAATAAGTCCGGATTTTCTATTTCAGAGACCGTATATAACCGGCGTTATAATGCAATTGATCATTTTTGCAGGTGCATTATATACGATAAGCCTGGAAAGAATCCGCGAAGAGTTTTCCATAGATAAAAAACAAATGAAATCAATGATTGCCTTCACTGCATTGGTGACCATACTTATTTTTTGGGTAATACTTTAAGTAGAAATAATAACTAACCGGTGGGTAAATTATTTTTTAAGGAAATATGCAAATCAGATAAAAAT
>JBBSSE010000596.1:0-1773 GCA_038242375.1 Chitinophagales bacterium | reverse complement strand
GATTGCGTTAAATTTTTTGTAAACATGAATTTTGAGCACGAATTACACGAATGAGGAAAAATTTCAAACACGAATTTTAGGCACGAATTACACGAATTTTAAGAACTTTCACTTGCGAAGCCCTCCCGGCCTGTTGCCTGGGCGTCACTTAACCTTTAATGATTTAGAATTTGAAAAGGAGTGCAAAATCCTCTTAATATAAAAAGGCTACGGCTAATCGAGACTAAAACGACTAAAGATTCCTGGCTTTTCCTGAAACCTAAACCCTAATACCTGATACTACAACCTCCTTTTTTCTACAAAAAAAGCTTCTGTGAATTAGACAGAAGCTTTTAATAATTTGATTTTTGTATGTCCGCTTTGCCACTTGGGCCTTACGATTTAATCATTTTTTAATACAGGTCATGTCGTCACCTACAACCTACAACCTACCACCTATCACCTCTACAACTCCTTAATAAAAATATCCTTGAAGTAAACCTTGTTACCATGGTCCTGTAAAGCGATCTTCCCTTTTTTAGCTGTACCATAATCCGGATAATCTTTCCACTTCCCTTCTGATTTTCTTTTATTCCAATCCTTACTCCAGGCTTCAAATTCAACAAGTTTGTCTCCATTAAGCCAATATTCCACGTGCCCTTTATCAAATATGATTTTGCTGGAATTCCATTCGCCTACCGGCATTAATTTCTTCTTATCGCCGGCAGCATACATTCCATAATCTGATCCTGATTTCTGGGATTCTTCCAGTTTTTCCGGGAAGTTCACATCATCGATCATTTGGTATTCCGGTCCGGTTTCATAGGGTGCATGATATTTTGGTGACTCAACTACATGATACATCACGCCGCTATTGGCTTCCTTAGTAACTTTCCATTCCCAGACAAGTTCAAAATTTGCATACTCTTTATCTGAAACAAGATCGCCGCCGGAAGCATCCGGTGCAGCTCCCAGGCATACCATCGCCCCATCTTCAATTTGCCAGTTTTCCACTTCTCCTGTTTTGTTGAAGCCGTGCCAGCCATCCAGACTTTCCCCGTTAAACAAGGAAATAAATCCTTCCTTGGTGGTCTCAGGTTTTTCTGTCGGCTGAGAAGGATCATTTGCTGTGATTTTTTTTGAATTGTCCGAATTGCATGCTGTAAAACCAGCAAACAAAAATAAAATGCCAAAGGTTTTAATCAGGTTCTTTTTCATAAATGTATTTATTTATTTTACCGGTTTAGATTTATACTGAATAAAGATATCAACCGAATGACCGGCATGATAGCGAAAAATTTTCAATTATTTTGTAATTACGAGGAGATCAATTGCATTTTTTCAGGATTCCATAAGATCGCCTTATCCTGGTTATAACTGTCATTACATAGAAGTGCCGGAGCGCATGCCCTATATCCAAAGATTGCATCCTCGGTCACTTTTGCACCTGTTCGGATTGAATTGAAAAAGTTTACAAAATGATCGTAAGGTCCGCCCAGGTAGCCTTTCTCTGCTTCAAATGTATATTCTTCCGGTGCTAAAATACGCTTGCGGTTCGAAACAGGCGTTCCTGCTTTTCTCATTTGCGCTATAAAAAAAGGATCATCTGATTCTGCGGTTTTATTTCTTTTTAAGGTAACACTATCCCACGTAACATCCATGGAGCCTTCACTTCCTACAAGTTTTAAATAAGTTGTGCCACTTGTACCATCTACAAAATTGCATCGAAGAGAAAGATTAAAAGCCGGATGAACGGGAGATTGAGGATAATCAAACGTTCCTAATAATACATCG
>JBBSSE010000595.1:0-1806 GCA_038242375.1 Chitinophagales bacterium | reverse complement strand
TTAATATGCGCCACCAATCTTACGATCACAGATCTGGCGAATGAAAACAGGTTTCGGAAAGATTTGATCTACAGGATAAATACCGTAGAATTAATGATGCCGCCTTTGAAAGAAAGAGGAGAAGATATTTTATTACTTTCGAACTATTTTTTGAAATTATATGCCACAAAATATTTAAAAGTTAAGCCTGAACTCACGCCAAGAGCTGAGGATAAAATAAACAGATATCCCTTTCCGGGAAATGTCCGTGAACTTCAATATGCTATGGAACGCGCGGTAATAATGGCTGAGAATAATGAACTAACGGAGAACGATATTGTTTTTTCACCGATAGAAAATGTGTCGAACAGTAGCACGGAAAAGGAAGCTCCTCTTCATTTAGAAACATTGGAAAAAGACACCATTTTAAGAGTAATCGATAAGCACCAGGGAAATATTACGAAAGCCGCGAAGGAACTTGGTTTGACCAGAACTGCATTATACCGGAGACTAAATAAATACGAGATTTAAGATCCGCAATTTTGAAAAACAACGTAGTTTATTTATCTTTTTATTTTTAAATCCCATGTGAAAATAAACAGGAGTTGTATTCTATATTTCTAAAATAATAAATCGTTTAAGAGATCGCGTGGAATACCTTTCTATTTATAAAAAATGTACTCGGTTATTGCCTAAAGTCCGTTCAACCTTACTCTTAACCACTCAACAACTACTTTGTCGGAAATTTACCTATTGGTCTTTCGAAAAAATACGATTAATGCCGTAATTGCTGTATTTCAAAAATCAGGCAATAGTGCGCTTGTAATTTATTTTGTCCCGATCTACTTTTGTGATAGAAGTTGATTGATGTTCAACAAACATTGATCGCCAATCCAAATCCATTGAAAATGACATTTATCCTTTAATCCTTTGAACAGTCTTAGGACTAAAAACCATAAATCTGATATCAGTCAACTTCTGTTTTTTATCCGAAATCCAATGAAAACGAACGAATAATCCCCAAAGAAAACCGGCTCGAAGGAGTCAAAAAATTTAACCCTGGAAAACCACACACCCACAGGATTAAATGTTTAAAAAAAACTTTCACCCTAAAAAGTGGAAGTTTTTTTTGTATATCTATTGCATGATTATATAACTCGAAAAGTTTTGAAATACGAATATCAAACACGAATTTTAGGTACCAATTTCACGAATTATTCAAACTATAAACTTCGAATTTTGAATGTTCGTATCAGACTCATTATTTAAAAAAGAATTTCTTAGCGAATTCCCCAACCCCATTTCAAAAAATCCGGGAAAGCTCTTGCCCAGGTGGCTACATCGTGCCGCCCATCGTTCAATTCGAGATATCGAATATCTGATTGCGGATTATAGCCTTTTTTTACGAGTTCATTCATAAGGTCCAGCGTATCGTCAATGGAATCAATAATTCCATTATTATTCCTGTCCGCGATTTCATCAAGTGTTCCTGTGCAAAAAAAGAATTTAAGCCAGGGTGCATATTTGCCTTTTCTTATTTCAGAATGAATGATACGGTGTTTGTCTTCATCAAAGTTTGGTGCGTTCTGGCAGACCGTTCTCCACCATAATGAACCGCTAAATATGCCTACTTTTACGAATTCATTTGCATTATTCCAAACTATGTCCAAAGCACTTAGACCACCTAGTGAAAATCCGCAGAAAGATTTTTCTTTAAAGGAATGCACAGGAAATTCGCTTCGAATAAAAGGCAGAAGTTCTTCAAAAACAAAACGTGTATATAAGGAAGCTTTTGCGCCGAATCCTCTATAACTTAAGATACCGTCT
>JBBSSE010000594.1:0-1821 GCA_038242375.1 Chitinophagales bacterium | reverse complement strand
TGCCAATAAATTCTTTGATTATATCCACCATGGTTTGCCACAAGTAACAATGGATTTTCCGGAATACAGAAAAATAAATAATGAATTTGAAGTAGCGATTTTAATAGACCCTCTGACTGTTAATCAGAGTGCTCAGGCTATTAATGAATTACTGAATAATGAAACAGTTTATAACACACTACAGCAAAATTGTTTGAAAGCCCGCGAAGAGTACACCTGGCAAAAAGAGGAAACTAAATTGTATGATTTTTACAAAAGCCTGCTTGGTTAATTAGCTTTACATCGTTTTTAGTCTCCCAATCAGTTTCGCCCATGACAGCTATTTTATAATTGGAATTGCCTGATCAATTATCAAACCAATTAATGCATAACTGTTTAATAAGAAGGAAAATCAATTATAAAGAAAATAATTCTATGTGTTCATTCAGCAAAAAAGAGTTGATTGCGGAAATCTAAAGGTTACTTTTCCTCAGGAGTTTTTACCTGAGAAACATTTGAAGTGCGGGGTGTTTCCACACTGGCTCTATACCGGATCAAGGCTCTGGTAATTGCTTCTGCGATTTCCTGTTGCCCCTTTTCACTGTTCAGATATCTCTCATCATCATAGTTAGCGATGAATCCTGTCTCTATTAATATGGCCGGCATCCTTGTGGCCTGCAATACATGCAGACCTATCTGGCGTTGCCATACTCCCAAATCATTTCTGCCGGTTTTTGACACTTCTTCCTGAACAGCTTCGGCAAGCATATAACTTCTTTTAAAATAATTCTGTGAATACAGCAGAGCACTGGCCTTCCATTCCGGGCTGTCATAATTTACAACAATAGAGCTATCATTCTGCTCGGTATTAAAAAAATCACCATCTTCCAAAGCTTTTAATTTAGCATCAGTTTTATGGGCAGCAAGGATCAGCGTACTGGTTCCTTTCCGGGTGGTAGGAATTTTATAATATTGTTTGATAGGGACTTCCCTTGTATGTTTTGTCCGAATTTTTTTACGGGCCTTTCCCTTTCCTGTATAACTTGTTTTATAATAGGTCTCTGTTTTATATCCTGTAATTCTTGATCCTGTTTTCAATTCTACAGCATCCGCGTGAATGCAAACGAATAAATCTCCGTTGTTTTCATTGGCAAACTTTGCTTTCTGGCGCACATCATGAAATACATCGGTTGTTCGGGTCGGGAGAATATTTACATCAGGCATTTGTTTTTTCAATTCTACCACAAGTTTCATCGAAATAGCAAGGGTAATATCTTTTTCTTTGGAACCAAGGGTGCCCTCATATTCTCCATGTGCTCCCTGGTCCGAACCACCATGTCCAGGATCAATGATGATTGTCTTTATTTTTTTTGCCGTTTGTGCCTGGGTGGGAGAAACATAGATAAAAAAGGACGAAATCACCAATAAGCAGTAAGCAGTTGAAAATTTAAAACTCAATATTTTTTTTAAATTCGGCATCTTTGTATCATATTTTAATCTGGTCATTAATAAAGTTTTGGTAATCTTCACATATCCTTAATTGGATAATCAATATTTTTGTTGTCTTACTGCTATGCAAAAAACAAACAATTTTAACGTAAACGTATCACTTCTTATAACGCTAATTGGTTTGTTATTAGTACAGACTGTCGAAAGTAAGAATAAGCACACGGCATCCCCTTCATTTCACACATCTTTAACCGGACATTTTTCTAATCCGATTCCTTCAAAGAAAAACCATTTTAGTGTTGCAAAAAAGCAAATTTTTGTAAACGATACATTGCCAGCGAAAATAAAGCAAATACCAGATACAATTCCGGAGCAAAAAACAACCGAAATAAT
>JBBSSE010000593.1:0-1821 GCA_038242375.1 Chitinophagales bacterium | reverse complement strand
GGAATACATATTGTACCACCAAAACATTTTAGCACAGGTAAAATCAGGATCAATCTTTTTCGCTTTCTCCCAAATCTTTTCAGCCTGTACCAGCTTGTTGGATTGCTTCCAGAATTTTATCTCGCAGTCTGTTCTATCGTACCAGCCATTGCCAACTATTCCGTGTTCAGAAGGCCATTTCCCTGTCAGGTAGGTGGATTGCACAGAAGTGGTTACAGCGGGTAACATCGGATCAATGGTAGAATGATTTCTTGCCGCCAGGTAATTTTTTAAAAAAGGCGTATGCTCTCCTATTAACGAAGCCGATAGGCCTACAACATCAATAACAACTGTTTTTTTCATTTAAAATTTTGAATCTTTGAATACTCAGGTGTCTAATATTTTCTTTACCCAATCCAATTCCCGGATGATCGAATCTTCTATAGGTAATTTTAAGTCCGCGGGTAGTATTTCCCAGGTATAGGTTTCCACCTCCAGGTGTTGCGTAAAGGGTTTCATTTTTTGCAGGGCTAATACCTCTTCAATTTCATTCCGGGTAGAGGATAATAACCCAAAATCTTCTGCAAATACCGGAACATGAAAATGGGCTCTCCATTCCTGAAAGCCGGTATTTTGGTGATCTGTCAATGCATCAGAAAGGTCAGAGTAGCGTAGGAGATTTCCATTTTTTAATTTACCGATTACCTGGTGCAGGTAAACAGGTTCATTAAATTTCCTGAAACTTTCCCTGATCTTTTGTGTTTCTTCCACGGGCAAATCCATCCGGGCTTTTAGTGCAGCGCTAATTTGAATTTTACCAATTTTTATATTGCGTTTTACCAGGTCCTCAATCATTTTTGTGTGGTCTTCAAATCCAATTGCAAAATGACAAACGTCATAGCATAGACGAAGATGTTCCCTTATTAAATCCTCTGCGTGTTGATGAGAAACTTTAAACTTTTTTTTGATAAGGGGAATACCAACAGGGAGTAAATCATTTTCAAACCATTCTATAAATTCATTCCCTGTTTCCAATAGTCCGTCCGGCTCCGGTTCAATATCCAAATGAAGTAAAACGCCCTTCGTTTGGTGGATATGAATCAATTCCTCGATTACGCGGAGAATATTATTTGTGCAGATCTCCTTTACAGTGTTTAATTCATTGCCGGGTTTGAACCAGGGCTTATAGCTCAAAGGTGAGGTAGAAATCCCTCCCTCCATTCCCCCTGGAATTAAAGAGGTGAGTATGTGAAAAAGTCGCAAGCTATAGTTCACCCTGTCGTCTGTTGTCCAGTCAGGAGTATGTACCTGATCCTTTACTCTTTTGTGATGAAATCCGCCATAGGGAAATCCATTCATCGTAAATACATAACCATTTTCATTTTTAAGCCATTCTTTAAAATCAGCCAATTTTTCCTTTTGAACCAGGTTTAAACTCGCTTCATTAGAAAGACGCAAGCCCAGCCCCAAAGCATTATCGGGAGAACTTCTTTTTTTAATGAGAGGGAAATTTTGTTTGATCGCGGCAAAATGTTCCGGCCAACTTTCACCAGCATGAATATTAGTGCAATAAGTGAGATGGCCTGAAGATGTATGCATGAGAAGATGATTTTGTATTATTATTCTGTGAGAAATTTCAAAAAATTATTTTTCGAACTTGTTTTACTTAATCAGTAGTATCCACCGCCTGTCGCTACTCATTGCCTGACAAGAGCTTCGGCCATATGGTTATTTCTCTCCGTATTATACTGATTCTTTTGTCTACAAATCTTCTACAGGCCTATTCATTATAAAAGCACCACTTTTCCTGTTTTGACAGATTCATCACAGGCAAATGCTATG
>JBBSSE010000592.1:0-1826 GCA_038242375.1 Chitinophagales bacterium | reverse complement strand
GTTATTTCCTCTAAAGATGATTTTATTTCGAGGGCGACTATTTCCTTTCTTGGGATAAGGCACTCGCGGATTCGTTTCTCAGAAAGTGAAAGCACATTTTCAAAAATTTCATGATTCATTTCATTCGAATCTTCCTCATCACTCATTTTTAATTGTTGAATATAGTGTTCTACATCCTCTTTTTTAAAGAGAGCGTTTTTATTCTGAACTTTTACATTGAAGAGATATCTGATGATCCATTCGGATACATTCACAAAATAAATACCCAGCCAGCCAAATATTGAATTAAATGCGCTGACCACGAAGGCTATAAATCCGGAACTAATAATGGAGTTAGCCTTAGCTTTAAAAATAGCCTTAAATACTAACTGGACCAGGATTAAAATGATCGTTGAAACAATGGTGACAATTAATAATTCCAGGTAAATGTTTTCTACTATTCCCCAATAATTGCGTATACTAATTACGATAGTGCTCCATAAAATCGCATACACCACCAAAAGGGTATTAAATATAAGGAGTAAAGTGCCCATGAAACCGCCGGATTTTTCCATAAATGCCGCCCAGATCCTACCACTGTATGAACCTTGTTTTTTTCTAAGTTCTATTGAAAATTTACTTGTCGCAATAAAAGCAGTTTCAATTCCTGAAAAAAAACCAATCAGAAGAATGGTTACAGTAATAATGATAATAAATGTCCAGTCCATATAACAAATTTATAGAAATGAAAATGAACCCAATTTCTTTATTGTTTTAGAAATTCAGCGATGATGTTTTCTGTCTCTTTACAGGCTATGTCAAAATCTTTATTTACAACAATATTTTCGAAATGATTTTTAAAAGTCATTTCATAGGAAGATTTATCCAATCTTGCTTTAAGTGATTCTTCGGTTTCAGATCCTCTTTTTTGTAACCTGATTTTTAAATCTTCAAAAGAGGGAGCCTGAATAAATAAAGCTATGGTATTTATAGGATATTGCTGTTGTACATGTATAGCGCCTTGAACATCTATATCCAATACCGGTATTTTATGTTCGCTCCAGATACGGGACATTTCTGATTTTAGCGTTCCATAATATTTTCCTTCATAAACCATTTCCCATTCAAGAAATTCCTTGTCATGAATTTTCTGTTTGAATTCTTCTTCTGACAAAAAGTAATAATCCGCACCATTCTCTTCATTTTTTCGGATAGGCCTTGTTGTGGCGGAAATTGAAAAAGCAAGTTCCCGTATTTTGGTCATGAGGTATTTAACGATCGATGTTTTTCCGGAACCTGATGGTGCTGTGATCAGGATAATTTTATTGTATTTTTTTTCCATCCTTAATAGTGAAAAGTTTTTATGATAAATTCATTTTGCTTAAATCCTTTGTAATTCTGCCCCCAATGCTTTTAAGCGTTCATCTATATATTGATAGCCTCTATCTATCTGCTCAATATTTTGAATCACACTGGTTCCTTCAGCGCTTAAAGCCGCTATTAGAAGTGAAACACCCGCGCGGATATCCGGGCTTGTCATGGTGATTCCCCGAAGAGAACGTTTTCTTTCCAGCCCTACAACAACTGCTCTGTGCGGATCGCAAAGTACAATTCGTGCGCCCATTTCGATTATTTTATCTACAAAAAATAGCCTGCTTTCAAACATTTTCTGATGAATCAAAACACTTCCTCTTGCCTGGGTAGCCACTACTAAAATAATACTTAGCAGATCCGGCGTTAGTCCCGGCCAGGGATGATCAGAAATGGTGAGCATACTGCTATCGAGATGCGTGTCGATTTCGTAAATATCCTGTTCAGGAATATGGATATCATCTCCGTTGAAATTC
>JBBSSE010000591.1:0-1826 GCA_038242375.1 Chitinophagales bacterium | reverse complement strand
TCTCCTCCACCACACAAAACTCCTGCTCCAACCCTAACGAATTTTCATAAATAAGCCTCATAAAATCTTTACCCCATTTAGCATACAGAAGCATAAAATTCTCTGTCCTTTCCTGGAGACCGTCATCGGGAAACAAGGTGGAAAATATTTTGGACAATTGATTTTGCTGCGCTTCAAATTTTCTCTTTTCAGCCCGGAACATTTTCTTTTCCAAAGCGGATATGGTTTTTAATTGCTGTGCTTCCAACGCTAATACATGCCTGTTAAGCGTAACATCTATTTGATTAGCAATATTTCTTATTTTAAAATATACATCCCGGAATGCTGTTTTTTCTACATCAAGATTCAAAGTTGCATGGCTGTTTTTCTTCACCAATTCATCTAATAACACCTTTGGTCCTCTAAATAAATCGAACGCTTCCAATGAAAGTTTTTTCATCAATTCCACATACTTTTTATCAATAACCAGGAAGGAATTCCGAAGAATTAAAACCGGGTATGGAACACCGTAATGTTTAAACAAATCTTTTAATTGTAACCAATAAGCAAGTTCTCCTCCTCCGCCTATCCAGGCGATATCGGGCAGGATAAATTCCTGGTATAACCCGCGCAAAATAACATTCGGACTAAATCTTTCAGGATGATTTTTTAATTCTTCAAGGATGGATTCCTTTGTGAAAATAATATCTGTACCATGAACCAAAAAACCATCTTCTACCTCTACGATCCTGTTCCTGATGGAATCTTTCAGGTAAAATAAATTGATATCTCTTGGATACGCCTGGGCTTTATAATTTTCAGCTAATTTCTTTGAAGTATTTTCAACAATTTCTGAAGAAGTATGATGGAAAATATCGTCCTTAATGATAGAACTAATTTCATTTTTAAAGACAGCCTTGTCCGAAAGCAAAACGATCAATCCGTATTCTTTAAAGAGCTCATGGACAAATAAGAAAGTAGCCTCTTCAATTGTAGAATCCTTTTTATAACAACTTTTCAGGATATCCACAATTTCACTCCCGTAATCTTCCGCCAGGAGCCTTCCTGCAAGCTGATCGATTAATTTTATCAAACCGGCATCAATTTTCATTCTCCCCACTGCACCTGTTTGCTTTGTTAGCCATTCATATTTCTGACCATCAATCACGATGTGATTTAACTCTTCCAGATCTGCATCCTCACTGCCCATATAAAATACCGGAACAAAATTGTATTCGGGTAATTCATTTTTAAGGATCGGACACAATTTAATTATGTGCATTATTTTATAAATAAAATACAAATGACCCGTAAATAAATTAGGCTGATGAGCGGTACAAATTGAAAATGTATTTTCATCTAAAAGTGCCTGGATATTCTGTTGTACTTTATCTGCAGACGAAATATTCTCGTATTGAAGACTTAATTGCTCTACTAAAAGAGACCTGTTTGTTGGAAATTGATTTCTTTGTTCTATAGCCGATTTGATCCCTTCAAGATTCACGGGATGTTCGTAAAACTCCCTTAAGTCAGAGGCTTTTCTTACATAATCTAAAACGATCTTAGAGAATTTTCCTGTTTGGGAATAAGGAATATTTTCTGATTTAAATTTACTGCTCAAATCCTGTTTATTTAGTTGCAAAGATAAGAATCGTTCAGAGTTCGAAGTTCAGAGTTCGGAGTTCAGCGTTCGTAGTTCGTAGTTTGTAGTTTGTAGTTCAACACGAAGTATTCAACACGAAGTATTCAACCCACTACCTACTACCTATTACCTAAAACCTAAACAACCACCCCTTCCAGGTCATAATCATACGCGCTGGTGATTTTTACCTGCACAAAATCTCCCG
>JBBSSE010000590.1:0-1830 GCA_038242375.1 Chitinophagales bacterium | reverse complement strand
TATCTACAATGAATTTCACTACACAGGTTCCATAATCTTCATCACCAAAATCACGTACTTTTTCTGTGAGAATTCTTTGAATATATCCAGCCCACTTGTTTGGTCCGCCTGGAAATTCGGCCTCTTGCTCTACTTTCGTAAAAACTCTTTCGGGTATAGTGTCATTCGTATTTAAATCGTCCCCATCAATTTTATTATGCTGAATCTCTTTCGGATGTGTTCCTGAGACCCTTCTAACATCCCCTTCTACAAAAACCTCTTTTTTATCATTAGAATTTAGATCAATCTTTTTAATTTTCAATTGGGTTGGAGGAATAGTATCTGTAATTGAAAGTATGGTTCCATTATCTTCAATGATTGTGTTCAACTTCTCTTCAACTGTATGATCAATTTCGGTCGTTTGTATTTTTTGGTTAAAAGCAAAAAATATCATTGTCGTAAGTGACAGTACCAGCAACCTGCCTGCATAGTTTACTTTTGAATTTTTGTTTTTCGTGGGCATGATCAACCTCCTTTTTAAAAGTGAATTATTCTTGAAATTCTATTTACTTTTTTTCAATTGCTTTAAAAGCAATTCCAAATCTTCCACACTCAAATTATTTTCTTTGACCATGGAGGACACAATATTGCTGAAGGAGTCTTCGTAGTATTTCTTTACGATAGATTTCACCCTTCCTTTGGAATAAAGATTCTTTTCGACGAGCGGATAGTATTTATGCATCCTGCCAAAAACCTCAATGCCCACGAATTCCTTTTCCACCAATATTTTTAAAATAGTGGCTACCGTATTCTGATGTGGACGGGGTTCAGGAAATTCATTGACTATATCCCGCAGAAATCCGCCGTCCAGCTTCCATAAAACTTGCATGACATCTTCTTCCGCTTTCGTTAATGTTTTCATTGTATATTTATTTATTGTGTTCGAAAACAAATGTATAACTAATTAATTAGGTTAACAACTATTTTATTAGTTTTAAGTAAAAATATTTTTTCAACCAATATATTAATTTCCATTTTTACCTGAAACACCTTTTAACACAGGCTTATATTTTTCTTCTTTCAAAATATAATTATACAAGTAACTTTACCCTTTTAGCAAAAAGGATTTCATTTTACCATAATTTGAATAATATCATGACAGAAACAATTGTAGATTTAAAAGGAGCTAACATATACCAGGGTGGATCAATGATCTTAGAAGATGTGACCATTACGGTTAACAGGGGAGAGTTTGTTTACCTCGTGGGTAAAACGGGTACCGGGAAGTCAAGTTTATTAAAAACATTGTATGGTGATTTGGAATTGACAGAAGGAGATGGCACGGTAGTTACTTACGATTTGCGCGATCTTGATTGGAGAAAAGTTCCCTTTTTACGCAGAAATTTAGGCGTAGTTTTCCAGGATTTCCAGTTATTAACTGACCGAAATGTGAATGAAAATTTGAAATTTGTTTTAAGAGCTACCGGCTGGAAGGATCCAAAATTAATAGAAGAAAAAATCGCTGATGTATTGGATAAAGTAGGCCTTAAAACAAAAGGATTTAAAATGCCTTTTGAATTGAGTGGGGGAGAGCAACAAAGGATTGACATAGCACGCGCTTTACTAAATTCTCCGAAACTAATTTTAGCAGATGAGCCTACGGGAAATCTTGATCCGGAAACTTCCGATGAGATTATGCATCTTCTTTTTAGCATTTGTCGCGATTATGGTACTGCTATTATAATGGCCACACATGATTATCCTGTGATTCAAAAATTCCCCGCACGAACAATCAAAACAGAAAGAGGAAAAGTTTGGGATAATGCATCGGTGTCATTTGCGTAGTTAGGT
>JBBSSE010000589.1:0-1832 GCA_038242375.1 Chitinophagales bacterium | reverse complement strand
CCGTATTTATTTAAGGCATTGAACTGTGTTTCACCTGTTTGTGAAGAAACGGTGCTCCCCTTTTTCAAATCCTTTATGGCTGCAATTAAGTTTTGTTCAGTCAGTCCCGCATCTTTTAATATCTTGGAAACGTTATCATTTCCCATGATAATGGCAAGAAGCAAATGCTCCACGCTTACAAACTCATCTCCAAATGTTTTAAGTGTACCGGCAGCACGCAGCATCACATTATTCATATCGCGGCTGATGACTTGCGCAGGTTCTCCTTCTCCCATTTTGGGAAGTTTGGAAATGCTTTCGTCAATCTTTTGTTCTACAAATTTTGTGTTTACATTATTCTTTTTCAATAAAAATTCAACAGGACTATCAGGGTCTGTCAGCAACACTTTCATCAAATGTTCTACCTCAATATTTGGATTTCTTTCATTGAATGCAATTTGTTGTGCCTTCTGAAAAACTTCCTGTGATTTTATGGTTAAATTAGAAGGGTTCATATCGTTATTAGTTTATTTATTTTGTATATATAAGGAACAAATTTTAATCCAAGAAAATAAAACATTCAATGTGTCGGAGAATAATCCGATAAACTGACGCAGTTGCAGGTTTGTTAATGCTTCTCTGCTAAAAATGCAGATCTGATTGATTGCAAGTAATGGAGTAGAAAGCTCTTCTGATTTCCAAAAGTTTAAATTGAAAACAGAAAATCACGGATTACAAATACCAAAGCAATAAGGAACAAATATTATTTATATACTCCTATCAGGTAAATAAAAAATGCCTGAAGAAAGTCTCAATTTCTATCACAGGAAAGCATCGTAAATTTGCCGTCGAATCATGCTACCAAAAAGTCAATATACCTCTTTCATAAAAAGTACCGCTCTGGACCTGGGATTTAATTATTGCGGTGTTTCCCGCGCGGAGAAATTAGATGAGGAAGCTAAATACCTGGAAGAATGGCTGAATAAAGGTTATCACGGAACCATGAAGTACATGGAAAACTACTTCGATCTGCGCACCGATCCGACCAAATTAGTTCCCGGTGCAAAATCAGTGATCACTTTATTATTGAATTATTTCCCGGAGGAAATTCAGCAGGAAGGTGTCCCCAAAATTTCTAAATATGCTTATGGCTTTGATTATCATGAAGTGATTAAAACCAAACTGAAAACGTTTTTACAATTATTAAGGGAAAACATCGGGGAAATAACCGGACGTGGGTTTACGGATAGCGCTCCCGTTTTGGAAAGATCATGGGCACAGAGAAGCGGTTTAGGCTGGGTAGGAAAAAATGGAAATCTCATAACCAAAGAGAATGGATCGTTCTTTTTCATAGCAACATTGATCACTGACCTGGATTTAGAAGCAGATAATCCTTTCATAAAAGATTATTGCGGCACCTGCACCAAATGCATCGATGCATGTCCGACTGATGCCATCTTACCGGACAAAGTGATCAATGGAAGTAAGTGCATTTCCTACTTTACCATTGAATTAAAAGACATGCTGATTCCGGAAAAGATGAAAGGAACATTTGAAAACAATCTCTTTGGATGTGATATCTGCCAGGATGTTTGTCCCTGGAACCGATTTTCAAAACCAAACACAAACCCGGAATTTACGCCCATCAATGAGGTATTAAATTTTAATAAAAATGATTGGGAGGAATTAACGGAAGAATCTTTTAAGATCATTTTTAGAAAATCTCCTATTAAACGATCAAAATTTGAAGGGATCAGGAGGAATTTGAAGTTTTTGGAATGATTTAAATGGCTGAATTGTTGAATGGTTGAATGGTTGAATGGCTGAATTGTTGAATGGTTGAATGGTTGAAT
>JBBSSE010000588.1:0-1885 GCA_038242375.1 Chitinophagales bacterium | reverse complement strand
GTTGTGGCTTTTGCTTCTGTTGCTTTTGCTTCTGTTGCTTTTGCAGGTGCTGCTTTCTTAGCAGGTTTTGCGGCAACAGTCTCAGCTTTTGCAGCTACGGGAGCTTTTGCAGGTACAGGAGCTTTTGCTTCTTTTGCAGGAGCAGCTTTAGCTGGTTGCGCTTTTTTAGTTTCCTCTGTTTTAGAAACAGGAACAGTGATTACACAATTATCAACATGCAATCCATGAACATTGGTATAGCTTTGAGCGTTGTAGTCATTCACCCAACGACCATCATTCAATAAAAAACGATAGTGATAAGTTTTTCCTTCTTCCAGTTTTGCAACAGTGGTAAAAGAACCATCTTTTTGTTTTTCTAACTTAGGTGCGTTTTCAGGACTCCAATTATTAAAATCTCCCAATAAAAATGCTTCTGATGCACCCGCCAATGCTTCTGCAGGTAATGTAAATGTGATATTCTTTGTCATAATGTAAATTTTTCTGTTTTAAAAAGAGCAAAATATTTGCCATGAATTCCCGGGGAAAAATTCCCTTTGTATTTAGAAGAAATTCTTTTTGTTTTCTTTCATATAAGTAATCGCGAATTCAAACGATTAATTTCCTCCGGAAAATAAATAAGAACGACTGTCATAAATTGTTAAGAACGGCGCGAAACTAAAAATTAATTTTTAACCACATTTGTTTTTTTGATTTTATTAACTTTTTATTAGTTTTAATTTTTTTTCAATAAACTAAAATCATAATCTTCTAATCCTAAATTCATAATTAAATTCTGTTCCTTGCTTATATCAATTTAAAGCTTCGAAAAGTAAAGATATTTAGGTTAAAGAAAGAATATATCCCTTATTTGGTAGATCTGCAAATCTGTTTAAATGCTTTTCTCTAAAAAACGGATAACTCATATCTTTGCAACCCTTTAAAAAATAATAAGAATGTATAGAACACATACCTGTGGAGAATTAAGAATTACGGATATAAATAAAAATGTGACCCTTTCCGGCTGGGTGCAAACCATTCGCAAATTTGGAAGCATCACGTTTGTAGATTTGAGAGACAGATATGGGATAACGCAATTATTGTTCAATGAAAAACTAACCGGCGAATTAGACAAAAGTCCATTAGGCAGGGAATTCGTGATACAGGTAAAAGGAATTGTAAATGAGCGTAGCAATAAAAACGCGAATATACCAACAGGAGAAGTGGAGATATTGGTGGAAGAAATAATGGTTTTAAATAAATCAGCTGTTCCTCCATTTACGATTCAGGATGACACGGATGGAGGAGATGATATCCGGATGAAATATCGTTTCCTCGATCTAAGAAGAAATGCTGTAAAGAAAAATCTTGAGATCAGGTATGCTGTTAATCGTGCAACAAGAAATTATCTGCATGAAAATAATTTCATGGATATTGAAACGCCATTTTTAATAAAATCTACACCCGAAGGAGCACGGGATTTTGTGGTGCCAAGCCGTATGAATGCCGGAGAATTTTATGCATTGCCCCAATCACCACAAACCTTTAAGCAATTGTTGATGGTGAGTGGATATGACCGCTATTATCAGATCGTAAAATGCTTCCGGGATGAAGATTTACGGGCAGACAGGCAACCTGAATTTACACAGATCGATTGTGAAATGTCTTTTGTAGAACAGGAAGATATTTTAAACATGTTCGAAGGTTTGATAAAATTCATTTTCAAAGAAGTAAAGAACATCGATTACACAGAGAAGGTAGAGAGAATGACGTGGGAGGATGCCATGTGGAATTATGGGAATGACAAACCGGATATCCGTTTTGGCATGAAGGTTCAAAATTTAAAATCCGAAAACAAGGTTTTTCTTGAAACGCTTAACGGAAGCGAATTTGGTGTATTCAATGAAGC
>JBBSSE010000587.1:0-1890 GCA_038242375.1 Chitinophagales bacterium | reverse complement strand
TAAGGTTGAGAAATCGTTTGTCCTTCACCGATAGGAAAGGCCCGGTCCTGGTAAGCGATTTGTTCCAGGGCTGTATCTAAAAAGTAATGGCGGGGAATATTCATCATCGCTTCCAATACTTTTTCGTCTGTAATTCCTTTTTCTTTAAGCGACTCTATTAGTTTTTTTCGCAATCCTTTGTGGCGGTAGGTATCTTCAAAGTTTCTCATAGCCGCAATTTAAAAAATTGATTCCACATTAAATTGTTTCCCCTACTTTTATCCGAAAAGAATAGGCACATCTTTTGTTTAAGACTGAAACTATGAAAAAAACACTGCTACTGATCTTGTCGGCTGCTATGGTATTTGCAGCGTGTAACCGGGACGAAAAAGAAGAAAGAAAAATAAGTAAACGGAATTACAGTATCACAAAAGAAAACGCGTATAATAATTTATTTATGGATAGTATGTCCGTAGCGGATTATATCGTTCAGAATGAAATCCCTGACTCGACTGCCCGCAGGATAATCAGTTTTTACAACAACCGGAATTATGAATACGCATGGTTTTCTCCGGATGGTGTTTCTGAACAGGCTATGGGTTTTACCAGTCTCTTGAATTTTACGGATGATACTTCTGCTTCATTAAAAAAGCTGCACAGAACGATGCATGAATACATCGGTGCGGAAAACTTAAAAGTGACACCTGCAAATAAATCCGTTCTGCAGACAGAACTTTTATTAACAGAGAATTTAATCCATTATACCAAATCAAATTTCAAAAAAGGATATGTAAAAAGAAAGGAAATTGAGAAATTCATTCCTTATGTAAAAGAAGATGCTGTGGAACAGGCAGATTCATTATTAGCCGAATTAAAAAAACAAAAAAAGGATTTTGCGGATATCAATAAACCGTACAAATTACTGTCAGAGCAATTGCAAACATACCTGCAATTAGAAAAGGATAAAAGATGGATGTTGATTGACGGAGATTTAAAAACATTTAAACCGGGAAAAAACTCTCCGATTATTGCTGCCATGAAACAAAATCTTTTCATGATGGGAGACCTTTCTGCCGAAGATAGTTCTGGGTTATACGATGATCATTTAGTGAGTGGAATTAAAAGTTTCCAACAACGTAATGGATTTACGCCCGATGGGAAAGTTTCTGATAAGCTGATCAATTTAATGAACATCACACCGAAACAAAGGATTAAGCAATTGCTTATAAATATGAACAGAATGCGTTGGTTGCCTTATGAAACCGATGGAAAATTAATACTTGTCAATACACCTGCATTTACGTTGCGTGTAACAGATGGGAAAAAAGAGGTTTTTACAATGCCTGTTGTTGTAGGAAAGGAAGGCCATAACACAACGATCTTTTCTGATATGTTGACGACCATTGTTTTCAGTCCTTATTGGAATGTGCCGCCAAGTATCGTTAAAAGTGAGATTCTTCCTTCCATTGCAAAAGATCCGTCCTACCTGGATAGAAACAATATGGAAATCACCAAAGAGGTGAATGGTCTTCCGGAAGTACGTCAAAAGCCCGGAGAGAAAAATTCTCTGGGCAAAGTGAAGTTTTTATTCCCCAACAGTTTCAATATTTATTTTCATGATACTCCTGCCAAAGCTTTATTTGATAAAGATGTCCGGGCTTACAGTCATGGCTGTATCCGCTTGGGCGATCCTGCAAAACTTGCATCATATTTATTAAAGAACGATAAAAGCTGGGATGACACTAAAATTAACGCCGCGATGAATAAAGGCGAAGAGAAATTTGTAAAATTAACCGAACCGGTTCCTGTCTTCATTACGTATTATACTGCCTGGGTAGATGATGCCGGTAAATTGCAATTCAGGGAAGATATTTATGGTCATGACGTAGAAGTGACGAAGAAGATGTTCCT
>JBBSSE010000586.1:0-1900 GCA_038242375.1 Chitinophagales bacterium | reverse complement strand
CAGATCACGGTAGATAAAGAAGCGAACGGGCCACCAACTGAATCACCGATTAATATAGAAGTGGCCAGTGAAAATTTTGATGTACTTACTGCTACTGCAACAAGCCTCAAAAGATATCTTGATAGCATGCAAATTGCCGGTGTGGAAGAGTTAAAACTGGATGTGGATCTGACGAATCCGGAAATTACCCTGACGGTAAACCGCGAAAGAGCCATGTCTGAAGGAGTATCAACAGCACAGATCGGTAGTCAGATCCGTACAGCATTATTTGGCCAGGAAGTATCTAAAATCAAAGATGGAGAAGATGAATATAAAATTCAGCTCCGCAATATGGAAGTACAAAGAAAGAGTCTTTCAGAGTTACTGAATATGAAAATTGTGTTCAGGGATATGGCCAGCGGTTTAACCAAGTCAATCCCGATCAGTTCTGTGGTGGATGTAGATTATACAAGTACTTATGGAAGTATCAAACGGAAAAATGTAAAAAGGGTTATAACTATTTTCTCAAATGTGCTTTCAGGTTATACACCTACGGAGGTAAACACAAAGCTGGCCAGTGCGATAAAGGATTTCCCCGTATCTGATCCATCGGTTACGATCAAACAAACCGGTGAAGGAGAGCAACAGGCGGAAACAGGAGCCTTCCTTGGAAAAGCACTCGTTTTTGCTTTAATGATCATCCTGTTTATCCTCGTACTTCAATTTAATTCTATCAGTAAATCCGTTATTATTCTCACGGAAATCGCTTTTAGTGTGATCGGTGTCCTTTTAGGATTTGCCATCACAGGAATGAGTGTATCCGTAGTTATGACGGGGATAGGTATTGTAGGACTGGCAGGTATTGTGGTAAAAAATGCGATACTCGTAATTGACTTCGCAGATGAATTGCGCGGAAGAGGCATGAAACCGAAAGAAGCAGTGATCCAGGCAGGGAAGATCAGGATTATTCCGGTATTACTGACCGCGCTTGCAGCCATAGCAGCACTTTTACCGTTGGCCATAGGATTTAATATCAATTTTGTCACCATGTTCTCCGATTTAAATCCACAGATTTTCTTTGGTGGCGATAGTGCTTCCTTCTGGAAACCTCTTGCCTGGACAATTATATTCGGGTTGACTTTTGCGTTCTTTATGACGCTGGTAATGGTACCAAGTATGTACCTGATCGCTGAAAGATTGAAACGTCCGATGCAAAGGCAGTTTGGAGGAAAATGGATCTCTATCATGGGAATTCCGCCTTTGACCCTGTTTTTTATCCCATTAATGTTTGTTACCATGTTCATTCATAATGCACAGGTAAGAAGAAGAAGAAGGAAATTGGGAAACAAGGTTGGAGAGAGATGGATTGGTAGCTGGTTTTAGGATTTTTTAAGTTTAAGTATAGAGTACCCTGCAGAGATTCATTTTTCTGCAGGTTTTTTTTGGATCTGATAAATCCGGATTCGTGCTTTATAGTTCCATTTTCCTAAACAAAGAGTTTCTAAAAGCATTTCTTCCTTATTAATTATAAAATTTATTACCAATCTATAATAATTATATATCTACAAACGTTTCTTCATTATCACATCCACAAAAACCCTATCCTATGATCGTAAAAGAAATTGTTTGCCAAATCCTCATTGTCATTCATGTAATATTATATGTGGAATTCAGAAGGCAAAAACTTAAAGCGAAAGTATAGATTCTACTTCTCCCTGAAATTCTTTTAAAGAATTTTTATTGCAGGACATATCATATCCGACCAAATGAAATTGTTGAAAATAAACATTTGTGTCTGCCCCGTCTTTACTAAAACGGGAAAAATTTACATGAGAATGATCATGTATTTTATTGACGAAACTACATGTTTAAAAAAACCGGTTCAAGTAAATTTGCACTGAATTTTAAACATATTTCAGAT
>JBBSSE010000585.1:0-1902 GCA_038242375.1 Chitinophagales bacterium | reverse complement strand
CCGGTCGGGGCATTCACCAAACCTGATTTCTGATGAATGATATGTTGCCAGGTTTGTTCCTGGAATTCGAAGGGGAAGAATTTTTTTTCGGCCAGCCAGTGTTGAATTACGGCATAGCCTTTCGATTGGTCTAATTTCACTCTACTAAATTAAGGAACTATACGCATGTAATCAGATGTGAGTTTATTAAAAATGTGTTGTATTTCTTTGAAGAGGATCTATAATTTGATGGTGAGAGATTTTAATGCTTGACAAAATGTTTAATAATGTATACAAACACCCAAGATTTTAGGGAATGCAGACCTAAACGCGTTTCCATTCAGTCCTTTGTGCCTATCAAAACTCTTCAATGTTTGTTTCGGAGAAGAGAGTCAAAATATTAAATGACTATCCGCTTTTAAGTGCAAGGGGCATACCATGAATATGAAGTTGCTACGTTTAAAAAAATATGAAACAACTCTTTACCCTCTTTCCTTCGACTCAACCACCACCTTCTTAGAAAATGGTGGTTGAGTTCCACCGATTTTCTACACACCTTACATAGCCATCTACTCAAACGATCAATCCAATAATGTTGTGTGGAACCACATTTCCTACAAACAATCCCCTTAGATACGCGTAGTGATTTAAAGTGAAGTCTGCAAGAACTCTCTGTTGAAAATTCAGTGAAAAATTTATCTATTTTCATTTTACTAATTTTAATAGCGAATATACTAAGATAATTAGTTTGCACCTAATAACGGATAGTCATTAAAAAGCATTAAAGCCTGAATCATGGCTAAATAAAGATATTCCTTTCACCCACCTGTTGCCTCCACATGGCGTAATAGAGACCTTTCATTTCTATCAGATCCTGGTGTGTTCCTGTTTCTGAAATCTTTCCTTTTTCCAAAACATAAATTCTGTCCGCATGCAAAATGGTGGAAAGTCTGTGGGCGATTAAAATGGTCATGCGT
Source organism: Chitinophagales bacterium (assembly GCA_038242375.1). Taxonomy (GTDB): domain Bacteria; phylum Bacteroidota; class Bacteroidia; order Chitinophagales; family Chitinophagaceae; genus Ginsengibacter. The sequence goes on along the minus strand of JBBSSE010000585.1, from coordinate 946 downwards.
TGACGGCTATCCGATAGTCCTCTGATGGTATCTGTAATGGATTCCTCTGTTAACGAATCAAGCGCCGAAGTAGCTTCATCAAAAATCAGGAGTTGTGGATTACGAAGCAATGCTCTTGCAATGGATAAGCGCTGTCTTTCCCCACCGGAAAGTTTCATGCCCGCTTCGCCCAATAAAGTTTGAATTCCTTTACCGGTACGTTCCATTACTTTGGTAAATGCTGCTTTATCTAAAGCCTCTTCAATTTCAGCATCTGTGGCATTGGGCTTAACAAATAATAAATTCTCTTTTACAGTTCCTGCAAACAATTGCGTATCCTGCGTAACAAAACCGATCTCTCTCCGGAAAGCATTGTAATGAATCTGCCGGTAACTGATATCATTAAAAAAGATTTCACCTTGTGTGGGTTTGTATAATCCGACCAATAGCTTTACAAGCGTGGATTTTCCTGCGCCTGAAGGCCCGACAAAGGCAATGGTTTCTCCCTGGTTTACTTCGAAGGAAAGTCCATCCAATGAGTTCACGGACGCGGTTTTATGTTTAAAAATAACGTCTTCAAATTGTAATTTTTTCAACGGACCCACAGTTATGGCTCCTTCGGGCTTTTGTTCTATTGGCTTTTGCATCAGCTCATCAAAATTCTGCAGCGAGGATTCCGTTTCCCGGTAGAGTAAAATGATATTTCCCAACTCCTGTAGCGGCGCGAAAATGGCTGTAGAAATGAACTGCATCGCAATGAGTTCGCCGGTACTTAAAAGATTTCTGAAAATCAGCCATAACAATATAAAGAAGATAGATTGTTTTGAAAGGTTCATTAATGTTCCCTGGAAAAAAGATAGCGTACGTACTTTTCGGACCTTATACATTTCGAGATCAAAGATCATTTTTGTCCGTTCCTTTAATCTTCTTATTTCCGGAAAAGTAAGTCCGAGGCTTTTTACTAATT
>JBBSSE010000584.1:0-1904 GCA_038242375.1 Chitinophagales bacterium | reverse complement strand
TATTCTACGGCCTTCCGTTAATTCAAGAGCAAGCGCGCCAGCAAATGCATTAAGGCCGCCATTGATCATTGCAAACATGGAAGATTGGGGTGTTGGATTGAAGGCAGTAATTCCACCTGTCAAAATAAAAACTCCTCCGGGGCGTAAATTCTTAAATCCTTTACGTACCATGTTTATCTGCCCTAAAAGTTTGCTGTTAACACCTAATTGAATGTCTTCATCAGTCATTTTATCGAGAAGAGAAAAAGCCGCATCACCTGCTATGGAAATAATTGCATCGACTTCTCCAAGCTGTTCATAAAAAGAATCGATGCTTAAAGGATCTGTAATATTCAAACCCGGATTACTTGACCTGGAAGCTCCAATTACTTCATATCCTTTTTCTTTTAGAAGATGAGTAACGGCACTTCCTATTGTTCCATTAGAACCTACAACTAATACTTTCATTTTTATATTTTTTTTGATACAAAACTACCTTAAATACGAAGTAAAGTAGTTTTCTTTAAAGATTTAATTTGAAGTGTGTAACATTCCCGGTGGAGTATTTTTTTTTGCAACTTTTAAAAAACAGTGGAATCATAATGGATATATATCCCTTGCTTCTTTTACTCTTAAGCCACTAAACTTTCTTCATTTTCAGCGATTACTTGTTTTACCAATTGGATCTCTGCATTTATTTTTATTTCGTCACCCAATAAAACGCCGCCGGTTTCAAGTGAGGCATTATAGGTAATTCCAAAATCCTTTCTGCTTAATTTTCCTGTAATTGTAAACCCGGCTTTTATTTGTCCATAAGGGTCAGATACAATTCCGCCAAACTCAATGTTCAATGAAATTGGTTTTGTTATCCCGGCAATAGAAATATCTCCGGTTAATATACCCTCTTTACCATTGACGTCATACTTATTTCCTGTGAAATGAATTTGAGGGTGATCTTCACTATTAAAGAAATCTGCAGATTTTAAATGTTGATCACGTTGTTCATTGTTGGTATCAATTGACTCAATATCTGTGGTAAATTCAATATTTCTTGCTGTATTGAAATTGTCACCCTCTGTAAATCCGGTTATGTTGAATTTTTTAAATTGACCTGTTACAGTTGAGATCATTAAATGTTTTATTTTGAAATTAATTTCACTGTGTGTCGCGTCCAGAGACCATTTTGTTAATGTCATAATGCTTAGCTTTTATTGGTTTTAAAATTTATTTGTACGTTTTTATTTCTTTGTGTTATTTATTAATTCTTGTCGGCTGAAAGATGATTTCTATTTCATTTACAGCTTCCTTATCCTCTCCTTCAATGATGAATTCCTCTGCGTTTGATAAATGCACATTTACAAGTCTTGAAAGGGGCAATTTGTGATGGATTTCTTTCACCAGTTCAGGTTTATCAAAAAGAGTTACAACAATTTTTTGAGTAGCCACTTCTTTCATCAACCCGATCATTTCCTCTTCATCAAAATCGCAAACTGCTATAATAATAATATCTGCTTCCCAGCAACTACTTTTTACACAATCGGTTATTTCTGTTTCAGTATGTGGATGAGAAATAGAGAACGCATTTAATAATGTTTCAAGTTTTTCTTTTTCACCGGATACCAAAAGGAAGCGCGATTTGCTCTCAGCTATTTTATGGTATATTTCTATTCCTTTTTTTTCCGTAGCTCCTACAATTGCGATGGATGTTTTTGAAGGCATTTTTCTATTTATTTAAAGCACAAAATTAAACCTGTATATATTCCATACCAATGATGTGAGATAACAAATAGCATTGATCCAGATCAATGAATGGGCAAATAGAACGGTGGATTGGGCAATAGATTATTTCTCCTTGAGGAAAAAATCCGGAAGAAAGAAAGGAGAGGAGATTGATTTATCAGGGTAAATAATGGAGGAACTCTAAT
>JBBSSE010000583.1:0-1913 GCA_038242375.1 Chitinophagales bacterium | reverse complement strand
TTCATTCAATACGTCAAACATTTCCAGGAACGACATTTCGGACGAAATATCCTTCGCATCAAATGTTTCAAAATGCCCTTTTGCCTTCTGGTTCTTTTGTCGCCAGACCTTGAGGGTGAGATTCATATTATAATGGTCCATAATTATATTTTTTCAGTATAAAATTTATTTGTTGCTCTTTCTATAGTTCCTTTTGTTGTAAAAATAACTTTTGCAAGCTTTTTATAATTTGGGGTGTTTTTAAAACCCGGTACATCTCTTCCTCCTATTATCCGTGCATCTTTTCGGTAACTTATATACTCATCTTGTAAAAAGATGATTGTAGAATATATCTGTTCAATGGCACTATTTAAATCTCCTCCTTTTAATTCTATGAAGATGACTCGTTTCTTTTCTTCTGAATCCATCAAAAAATCACATCTTTTTTGACCTTCACTTTGATCAATACAATTATCTACTTTTACTTTGCGCATGTTGTTGTGAGAAGAATTAATTAACTCATATTTTTTGCCGTTTTCATACGCGATACATATTTTTCTTCTATCCTTAAACTCAATACATTTCTCCGGTATTAAACTCATTTTACCAGATCTAAATGTAATAAATTATCAAACTGTTCATTCAGAAATCCTGAAATAGCATCAATCTTTTCAGCTTTAATCAGTTTTTCCTCCCGATCAAATATATCTTCACAAGAGCCATCTTTTAAAAACATATAGGCTGAAACATCGTCCGGGTTCATCCAGTACTTCTTCTCCAATATTTTATTAGTTCCGGAGGGATCTTTCTGACCCACTTCATAAGCGTACATCATATTATTTATTGATGTAAGAATATAGGGACTATGAGTCGTAATTATTAATCCACAGAAATAATCTTTTTCTCCGCTGATATCATACTTAATTTTTGAGATTAAATATTGCATTATTTTTTTCTGGGTTGCCGGGAAAAAATTTAATTCCGGTTCCTCGATGATTATGTAAGGTCTATTTGCCTGATGATAGATCCGGGTCCGGGTTGGGCGCATTGATTCAACAGCATTGTCAAAAGCTAATAATAGTGGTATGCCGCTTTGAATAGCGCTGGATGCATCTTCTATCATGATTTTTTCCCCACCCTTCATAATTATTACATCATTATCCTCACTAAATTCATATGATACATCTAAGATCTCATTATAGTCATACGTTTTTTTTGCTTTTTTTGCATTTATTACTCTTTGGCCAAAAAAATAAAACAATTTCGGTAATGGTGTACCTACAGCCGCAATAGCATTCAAAGAATCTTTGAGTAAGATAGACGCTTCTCGATAAGAGGGAATAAATCCTCCTACACGGGTATTTTTTATTTTACTTTCTCCTTTACCATGATCTACCAAAATCTTTCCATCCGCATATTTTAAATGATTTTCCGAATCATTAAATTTAATGAAACTATCTTTTTTTAAATAAGTACTTAGACCATGAATTTCTAATTGCTCCTTGAAAGCGTACTCCTTAAATTTAAAAGTTTGGTTGCTTTCATCCTCCAAAACTAGATCAAACATTTCCTTTACTACCGATAAAACTTTAGCCACTGTACTTTTACCTGTACCCTGATCACCTATAAAAATATTCACTACCCTCAATTCAAGGGTCATGTCTTCTATAGGACCAAAATTTTTTATCGTCAGGATTGTATTCATTTACTTATAGCTTCTCTGCGACGGCTTCGCTACATCAAATTCCAGCATCTCCTTGTGCATAACCTCATTTTGTGGTGTATATTCCCAGGCAGATACATACGTGAAATGCTCATCGTCCCTAAGTGCTTCTCCTTCAGCAGTCTGACTTTCCTCACGGAAGTGACCACCACAACTTTCGCGACGGTCTAATGCATCGATACACATTAATTCTGCCAGCTCAAGGAAATCG
>JBBSSE010000582.1:0-1933 GCA_038242375.1 Chitinophagales bacterium | reverse complement strand
TAAAGCTGTTGAGTTTATCTGATGAAAAAACATTTATAAATCTGACAAAAGCTGCCGGCAAATACAACATAACAATTTGCGGACATTATCCTGTATATCAAAATAATGGTCAATCGATCATGGTCAGTATGGAAAAAAAACTTAAAAGTAATTTTAAAAGTATTGAACATTTAGCAGGGTATATCTGGCTTCAAGACAAGGAACAAATCGACAAGGCACTCCAGCTAACGAAGGAATTCAACATCTATAATTGCCCTACACTTGATTGGGATATTATGTCGAATGACCTGCAATATCCCGATGAGTACAAAAACAGGTTAACGTATCAATTTCTTCCTGAACAATTTACCCAAAACTGGGAAAATAATTATGCAGCAGCAGTTGAAAAAGCAGGAGGAAAACAAAAAGCGATTGAGTCAAGAGATGCATACAAACCGGCTTTTGATTTAAAAATAAGCATCTTAAAAAGATTATATGAAAACGATTGCCTCTTGTTAATTGGCGGCGATGCAGGAAACAATTTCCAGGCAGACGGTTTCAATATTTATGAAGAAATGATGCATTGGAGCAAAGCAGGAATTGACAATTATACCATTCTCAAATCGGCTACTGTTACGCCTGCGCAATTTTTCAACACTACAGCCTGGGGATCAATTAAACCAGGGAAAAATGCTGATCTGATCATTTTAAAAAAGAATCCAAGAGAAGATATTAAAAACATCACCACTATTGAAACGACGATAGTGGGAGGAGAAATCTACAACAACCAGGAGCTGATTAAACGATTATAGCATGCTGAAGACGCATTTAAAACGAGTTTAATTCGTACCTGAAATTCGCATTTTGAACTTTTGGAGTTTTCAAAAATTACCGGAATTCTACACAAATACTTTTAAAAAAAATGATCTATTACCAAAACAAAAAATTCAGACCAATCAGTAATTCAAAGAATGGCGAAACTTCTTCTGAAACGATTTTTCATTACCAACAAACCAGCAATATTTTAACCTCCGAATATTCAGGTGGAAAAATCATTAAAGGACACCTGATTGGATTAGTCAGCGACAACGGACATATTGAAATGCATTATCACCAGGTAAATACGGACAATGAAATCATGACAGGAATTTGCTATTCCAAACCTGAAATAATGTCGAATGGAAAAATCAGGTTACATGAAGATTGGCAATGGACCTCCGGTGATAAATCAAAAGGAAAATCAATCCTTGAAGAGATCTGATTTTTAAAATTCTTCAAGGAAGCCGAAAAAGAAGCAGACGTCACCTTACCGGCCTGTCCCGTTCTTGGGGAGATACCGGATGCATAGATAATCCGGGAAAATTCAACCCTAAAGGATTTCAAAATCTAATTTTTGAATAACCTCTAACTTAAACTACGTGAGGAATGTGAATTTAATGTCAATAGGCATGAAATGAACAGCTTTAAAATCCTTATTTGCTTTAATTTGGTGCCTGGTTTCGGCGGGTACAATAATCGCATCGCCCGGTTTTAGTAGATGATCCTTATCGTTCATTTTAAAGACACATTCTCCTTCTTGCACCAAAAGTATCGATTCGACATTGGCAAGGTGTGCGGGCATTAGGTCTCCCTCATTGGCCTGCATTTCCTTGGCCACTAATTTATTACCTGAGGCCAATATTCTTACTGTAGGTTTCGTTACTTTTTCCATCTCGTTTTATTTATAAGTATAAAATATAATCAATTTAATATCACCATTAATTGAACATTATTCATGATGCTCTTGCATATCATGAATGGAGCCGAATTAATAACAAAAACAAACGACACGTCGAAACGTTCAAGTGGGCATTATTTATTTAGAAGTTGTTTCAGGGTGGTTTCCCGATTTCGATACTAAACTTAAAAACTTCCCAACGGGAGCCCCGATGTGCAATAATGCAAAAGATTTATG
>JBBSSE010000581.1:0-1942 GCA_038242375.1 Chitinophagales bacterium | reverse complement strand
GTAGGAGAGTGTGTTTTTAAGTGAGCTTTTCGGATTTTTTTTACGTCTTCTTATTTACTTTTTCATGTTTGAACTGTCAAGTATTCCTTGACAGTTGCTTCCGTTTGTAATTCCACTTCTTCATAAATATTTTGAATGTGTAAACTTATATTTTATTCCAAACTGCAAATGCTTTTAGCCTCACCATTTATTACTCCAAATTCCTTGACACTTGCCCCGGAGCACATGGAATGTAATAGATGAAATGCTTCAGGAATACCTGAATCATTATAAGGATGTCCACAATAGTGATGAGAATTTTATTCCGGAATAATTTTAATGAACTTCAGTTTACGATTTAATAATCTTCAGTCTACGTCCAAATGACTTTTAGTCACGGTGCCCAACCTATGGATTTATAACTCATCGTATTTTACTTTTCCAACTGATTCAGAACAGGATGGTCAATGGCTGAAACCGAAGTTTTTCCACCTTTTAACTGTTCAAAAATAACGATTTTGTTCTTTCCTTTTTTCAGCCAGCAACCCGGCAAATATAACGTTTGTTGTGGCCCGATATGCCAGTAACGGCCAAGGTTATGACCATTAACAAATACAATCCCTTTTCCCCAGTCAGCCATATCCAAAAAAGTATCTCCCGTCTTTTTTAAGTGGAAAGTTCCTTCATAGATCACAGGTGCTGCTGCAATATTTTTGCCTTGTTGAAAATTCACCCATTTGGAATTTTTAAATGGCAGACTGTACATATCCCAGCCAATTAGTGCCTGCCCGTTGAATAATACATCGCCGGTAATGCCTTTACGGTTATGGATCATTTCATGGCCGTAGTTGATTCTCCCGAGATTTTCGACCAAAATATCAAGCTTTGCACCTGCAGGAATGTTTATTTCCATGGAATCTTGTTGATACATTCTGTTTAAAATCCCAACTCGTTTTTCATTGATAAATATTTGTGCATAATCGCGTAATCCATTTATTTTTAATGTTCCCTCCCCACCATCTGGTATAGTTGTACGGTATAAAACATACCCATAACCCTGATCGAGTGCTTCCATATTTAACGGATGGGCATTATGAACCGGCGTGGGTAGATTATCGAAAAGATTTGCCGACCGGCTCAATTGAATATCCGGGATGCTGATTGTTTTTGGAGCAGAAGGTACATCAGGTACCTGTGCATTTTCAGGAAGATAGTTCAGGATCAGCTTGCGCAAAGCCATGTATTTTAAAGTAGGAACACCTTCTTCACTTAATGGTGCATCATAGTCGTAGCTGGTTATATCAGGCTGAATAGGATGCTCTTTGTCATAATTGGCACCGTTCATAAAGGCAAAATTGGTTCCTCCGTGCCACATATAAAAATTTATAGAAACACCGGCATCCAGCAGCCGTTTTGTTTCTTTTACTACTTTATCTGCAGGGACAGTTTGAAACTTTTCACCCCAATGATCCAGCCATCCGGGATAAAGCTCCGGAACAAAATAAGGCCCCTTGCCATCATGGTATTCGTTCACTAATTTTTTAAGATTATCAGGATTTCCTTCTCCATTAGCACCAGGTAAAATACCCGGTAACGCAGCATTTTTAAATAACCAATCACCATCAGCAGTAAATAAGGGCACATCAAAACCGGCATCGCGAAGGTCGTGGGCTACCTGCCTTTCATAAGTAGTATCATTACCGAAAGAACCGTATTCATTCTCCACCTGAACCATCAGGATGGGACCGCCATGTGTAATTTGCAACGGAGCCAGTTGTTTTCCCAAATGCATTAAATAATCGCGTGAAGCCTTCATAAAATGAGGATTACGGCTGCGTACTATCATGGTGGTATCTTTTAAAAGCCACCATGGATAACCGCCAAATTCCCATTCTGCACATACATAAGGTCCCGGCCGCAGAATCACCCATAACCCTTCCTCCTGAGCAATTTTTACAAAACG
>JBBSSE010000580.1:0-1969 GCA_038242375.1 Chitinophagales bacterium | reverse complement strand
TTTGCTGGTGCAGCCTTCTTGGCCGGAGCAGCTTTTTTTGCAGGTGCCGCTTTTTTAGGAGCCGCTTTTTTTGCAGTTGCCATGTTTTTAGAATTTAATTGTTAGTAAATAATAACTAAAAATAAAAACTATTTGTTAACTGCCAAAACTTATTTAAAAAAAGACTATACAGCTTCCTGAATTGGGTTTACAGAAACAAATGTCCTGTCTCCCTTTGTCTTCCTGAATTCCACTACACCATCAGCCATGGCAAAGATGGTAAAGTCTCTTCCAAGACCAACGTTCTTCCCAGGATGAAATGTAGTACCACGTTGACGTATAATGATATTGCCTGAAATAGCTGCCTGTCCGCCAAATATTTTTACGCCTAATCTTTTGCTGTGTGAATCTCTGCCGTTCTTTACGGAACCTTCACCTTTTTTGTGAGCCATTATTCTTAAATTAAAATATTAAAATTAATAAAACATTTTTTTGAAAATGCTTTTTTTTAGCAATTTGCTTATGCTATTGCTGTTACTTTTATATGCGTGTATTGAGTACGGTGACCAAGCTTTTTTCTGAAACCTTTTCTACGTTTCATTTTAAAGGCAATCACTTTTGCACCCTTTACAAGATCACTAATGATTTCTGCTTTTACTTTCACATTTGCATCACCACCAAGGGAAACTTTCCCGTCGTTATCATGCAAAAGCACATCAGAAAATTCAATTTCGTCTCCTTGTTTTCCTGCAAGATGAGGTACATATAAACTTTGGCCTGGTTCTACTTTAAACTGCTGGCCCGCGATTTTTACTATAGCAAACATACTTTTCCAATTTTTGGAGTGCAAATGTAGGACGTTTTTATTAATTAACCCTATAAAATTCCAGAAAAGAAAATGAATTTTATTTATATACGGGAAATGAGACTTTTATGTGTGATAAAAGTTCTCAAATATATCTATTTTAGCTTCTTTTTGACGAATTAATTTCCCTAAATTTATCGAATGTCTCCATTTTTAAAAGGTTTCCGGTTCATTTTTAGCATGTATGGATTTCTGGTTTTTGTTATTTTTATGCTTCTTTTATTCCCTTTTTTTATCATTGCTTTTTTGCGGGAACCTGTCAAAGGAGGTAATATGGTTTATTTTCTTGCACGGCTTTGGTCAGATTTGTTTTTCTTCTTTACGGGTATCAGGTATATTAATATAAAAGAAGGTGCTTACGATCCGGAAAGGGAATATATTTTTGTAAGTAATCATATTTCCTACATGGATATTCCCATGATGATGAAAGTCTTTCGAAAACAGTATTTCCGAATTCTTGCAAAATCCAACATGAATAAAATTCCCATTTTTGGAGCTATTTATAAAAGTGGAACCGTGTCTGTGAACCGGGATAATCCGGAAGCCCGGGCAAAAAGCGTTCAAAAGCTCATTGACTTTATCAGCAAAAAAATTTCTGTATTTATTTGCCCCGAGGGAACTTTTAATATGACACATAAACCACTGAAAGAATTTTATAACGGCGCTTTTAAAATTGCTATCGAAACACAGAAACCAATTAAGCCGGTTTTATTCCTGGATACCTATGACCGCCTGAATTATAAAAGTATTTTTTCTCTTAACCCGGGCAAATGCCGGGCTGTCTATTTACCCGAAACTATTACTGAAGGGATTCGCCTGGAAGACATGGAATTATTGAAAGAAAAAATATATGCGCAAATGGAAGAAGCACTGATTCGTTACAAGGCAAGTTGGATTCAAAAGGTGGGGTAAATAATGAACGGTATATTTGTACCGGTAAATAATAAAGTACATGGCTAATGGTCTATTTAATGAAATAACTGCTCCTGTAAATACCTGGATCGAAGTGATATTGCCATTAGCGATTCCGAAGACCTATACGTATTCAGTGCCGGATGAATATGTAAAAAAATTGCAGGTTGGGTGCAGGGTAGAGGTTGTTTTTGGAAAAAATAAGAAGTATGC
>JBBSSE010000579.1:0-1969 GCA_038242375.1 Chitinophagales bacterium | reverse complement strand
TTTTACTACGGCAGGAAACATCACTGAATTAATGAATAATGCTTTGGAGGCAGTGAATTTATTTTTTGAGGAAGATGGTATGCAAGCTTCTCCTCAAAATATCCGGTTTGAAATCGATTTTAAGCAATTCTTTCAATATTACAGGATCATAAACGCAAAGTATTTAGCTGAAAAAATAGGTATGAATCCAACTCTTTTGTCGCAATATGTGCAGGGACATAAAAAGCCTTCTGAAGCCCAGACCGAAAAAATATTATACGGTATCCATCAAATAGGGCAAGAATTATCAGAAATAAATTTAATATACCAATAAGCATCATTTAAGCGTCTCTAGCATGGATAAATGATCAATGATAATGAAACATTCATTAAATTTGAACTAAAAGAATCTTTTAAAAATGAAAGCCGCATTACAAACAGACCTGACTTTTGAACAAATACTATCCATGGTAAAACAATTACCAAGACAACAAAAGATTAAATTGTCAAAAGAATTAGAAAAAGAAGGTATCGAGACAAAATTATCCAGTTTATTAAAAACTTTCCGGACAGATGAGCTTAGTTTAGAAACACTAACAGAAGAAGTTGAAAGTGTAAGACAAGAAATCTATGCCCAACAAAAACATTAAAGTCATTTTTGACACGAATATCTGGATCAGCTTTCTGATTGGAAAACGTTTGTCGAAAATTAAACAGCTCATATCAAATGGGAATATTACCATCATTACCACGGAACAATTATTAAAAGAAATCACGTTGGTAACAAATCGAGAGAAGGTTAGAAAATATTTCCCGAAAGAGAGCGTCCATGAATTGATTGAATTTTTGGAAACAATCGCAATAAACGTTGAAATAAAACCACTACATTTTGTTAGCCGGGATCCCAAAGATAATTTCTTATTAGATTTAATTGATTTTTCTAAGGCAGACTACCTGGTGACAGGAGATAAGGATTTATTAATCCTCAATCCATTCAAAAAAACAAAAATAGTAACGCCCGATGAATTTGAGAACCTAATTTAAAAAAGGACAAAAGGACTGGATTTGATTCTTTGCAAATGTGAGTAAGAAAGATAATTTCGGTTTAATAAATATCAATTCAGCCATGTATTTAAACTACACTTCTTTAACGATTAATAGCCACCTTTTTCAAGGACAGGAAATCATCTCATATTGCCGGAGCGGACACGATGAAGCTCTTTTACCAGTAGCAGATTTTATGGAAGAATGGCTGGATCCATCTCCGGAAATACATTTAAAAACCAGTGGTTCCACAGGTACTCCAAAAACCATTACCGTTCGCAAAGATCAATTGCTGGCAAGTGCCGCAATGACGGCAGCCTACTTTGATTTTAAAGAAGGACAAAAAGCATTGCTTTGCCTGCCCGTACATTATATAGCCGGCAAAATGATGATCGTGCGTGCACTACGCAGCGGCTTGGATCTGATTTGTGTGAATCCTTCTGCAAATCCGCTTGAATCCTTATCTCCTGATGTGAAAATTGATTTCGCGGCAATGATTCCCATGCAATTGCAACAGGTAAAGCACATGCTCGCTTTAGCTCAAATACGCACATTGCTTTTAGGTGGCGGCCCGGTAGATGCAGCATTGGAACAAACAATACGTGATCTACCCACTCAAATCTATCACGGCTACGGCATGACGGAAACCTTCAGTCATATTGCCCTAAGAAAGATTAATGGCCAGGATGCTTCCCCGGTTTTTAAAGCACTGAAAGGAATATCATTATCCCAGGACATGCGCGGCTGCCTGTACATATACGCACCTTTACTTTTGAAAGATTCTTTAACGACTAATGATGTGGTGGAACTTCTTTCCCCGGATGAATTTACCTGGAAGGGACGCTTTGACCATGTGATCAATAGCGGCGGCATTAAAATCTTTCCGGAAGAATTGGAAATGAAATTACAACCCCTGCTACTTAGGCGATTTTATTTTATGGGTGTG
>JBBSSE010000578.1:0-1979 GCA_038242375.1 Chitinophagales bacterium | reverse complement strand
TTTCGGATAATCAAATAGAAAATCATACAAAAAAGAGGCTCTTTCAGGTGAATAACTCTTAAGCACGAGATAGGATGGTCCAAGATTTTTTCCAAACCCCTCCATGACGTCTAAAAACTGATGAAGATAGCGTTGTTCTTTTTCTTTATCCGGTCCGGGAATGATGTAGCGGGTTAGTTTTGGACAAAAGAGAAAATCCTTTCCTTGGGTATTATCCGCCCACGTTTTTACTTGGGAATCTGAAGGCATTTTATAACCGGTGGCATTGAGTTCTATGCTATTGAACTCTTTGATATAAAGTGGCAAAAAATCCTTTTCTTTTGTACCCACCGGGTAAATTTTTCCTATCCAATCCGGCCTGCCCCATTTTGCACAGCCAACGTATATTTTTGGATCCTTTACTTTTTTTCCGGATAAAATACCTTTATTAAAAGAAGGTTCTTTTGGTAGGGTAAAATCGATTTTATCAAGGTCGCTTTTTGGTACTGCTCCATATTCCATAATTGATATTTTGAATTGTTTGTAAAAGAATTGTCACGTATCCTGGCATAAAGTTCCCCAATAAAAATGATTTTGTTTCACTGATAATAAATTGAAGTTTTTAAACAGACGCGGTTCTGTCAAGGTTATGCGATTTTGTGCCTCAAAAAATAAGGTTAATTAGGTCGGGGCTAAATAATTAATAATTGTTCTATTAAGGTTGGGTATTAATACGCATAAGGTCTCTAAAGAAAATGCGCTGCCGGAACTTTGTAAATAATTGAATTTTTAAAGGATGCAGGTTAATTTCAAACTGCCTTAAACCTTAGTAGCGAATACAGAGCTAACACACCCCAACCTTATAGTCTTATTTAAAACATGATTTGGAAAAAATGATCTGATTCCGGGGAATCATTTTGTTCTCTAAAGATCATCCTTATATAATCGAAGACTGCCTGTCAAAACTTTCCAAAAGTTGTAGATTCTTTTCGTGATAGCATGATCCGGACTTCGAACTTTTGGAAAGTAGACAAAGAACTTTCAGGCAATTATTTTAGTAACGGGCAAGCACAGGTCGGGAGACTTGCGCTAGAAGGACACAAAGCGAGAATCCTTCGTGCTCTTTGTGTCCTTTGTGGTTAATTTTCTTTGTTCATTAATTCCTTCTATAGCAACTCCACCGATAAGCTAAAACATCCTCAAAATCACATTCTTCAATTCGTGAAATTCGTGCCTAAAATTCGTGTTATAATAGGTATCAGGTATTAGGTTTTAGGTTTTAGGTTTTAGGTAAAGACGTTTGCCACCTGTCTTGTGCCTTCAATTCGTGTAATTCGTGCCTAAAATTCGTGTTTAAAATTCTTTTTTAAAATTCTTTTTTAATAACGTGTTTCACACTCTTACATGTTGCGTCTATACTGCCCGCCCACCTCATACAACGCATGTGTAATTTGTCCAAGGGAACAATATTTAACCGTCTCCATCAATTCTTCAAAAAGGTTTCCATTATTTACAGCTACATTCTGTAATTTTTTCAGCATTTCAGCACTTTTATCTTTATGTAATTCTTTAAAAGCATTCACATTTTTTATCTGCTCATCCTTTTCTTCAGAAGTACTCCTGATCACTTCTGCGGGTAGTATGGTCGGTGAACCTTCTTTATTTAAAAAAGTATTCACTCCTACAATCGGATAATCGCCATGATTTTTCAAGGTTTCGTAATAAAGACTTTCTTCCTGGATCTTATTCCGCTGATACATTCTTTCCATCGCGCCAAGTACGCCGCCTCTTTCTGAAATACGATGAAACTCTTCCATAACAGCATTTTCAACCAAATCCGTCAATTCTTCAATCAGGAAACTTCCCTGGTTCGGGTTTTCATTTTTTGCGGTACCTAATTCCCTATTAATGATCAATTGAATCGCCATTGCCCGGCGTACACTTTCTTCTGTAGGCGTGGTGATCGCCTCATCGTACGCATTTGTATGAAGACTATTACA
>JBBSSE010000577.1:0-1996 GCA_038242375.1 Chitinophagales bacterium | reverse complement strand
TGCCTTAAAAGTGCCATTACCCCATTCCATAAATTTATCACCTGAATTCACCTGGTAAGTTCCCGGAGTACAGCTCAATTCAGGATAAGAAGCTACTGCGGCAAGACTATGACCCGGCACATCAATTTCAGGTAAAACGGTCACAAAATGATCCTGCGCGTATTTCACAATTTCCCTGATATCATCATGTGTATAAAAGCCGCCATAGGTTTTTGGCTCATCCGGTGCAGGTTTGGTATAGGTGGTCCAGTTACCAACTCTCGGTGCCCGCCATGCGCCAACTTCAGTCAGCTTTGGAAGACTTTTAATTTCTATTCTCCATCCCTGGTCATCGGTTAAATGAAAATGAAATTTGTTGTATTTATATTTAACCATATTGTCAATAAATTCCTTCACTTCTTCTTTTGTAAAAAAATGCCGGGACACATCAAACATCATTCCGCGCCATTCAAATCGTGGATAGTCAGTAATTTCAACCGCCGGAATTGGCCATGATTCTCTGGATACAAGCGTATTACTTTCAATTTCTTTCGGTAATAATTGCAAAAGAGTTTTGGTACCATAAAACAATCCAGCAGATTTATTGGCCTTTATTAAAACCCCCTTATCATCCACCGTTAATGTGTATCCTTCATCACCGATTTCCTTATTGTGTGTTTTATTTAAATAAAGACGGATGTTATTTGTGGATTTCGCATTTTCATCAACGGAGTATTTATACCCGGTTGCTGTTGATATTTTATTGCCAAGCTCTGCGGCAATGAATTTTATATCAGGAAGATTACTGTTGAGATCTATCTTAAAATTAGCAGGTAAAATATACTGACCTTTTCCTGCGGTCATTTTTACAGGCTCCGGAATAATGTTGATATCATTAGTAGCAAATACCGGCGTCAATACAAATAACAAAACAACAAAAACAAAGGATGACCAGATTTTGTTCATAAAGGAAAGTTTATAAAAAAAGATTTTAATTAAGGACTTTTTCAAACATCGGGAATAATAATTAATTCGATGGTAATAATTCATTAATTCTCAAGAATTCATACCCACGGTTTTTTAATTCCATAATAAGAGCAGGTAATCGATGGTATAATTTATCCGTGCGCCGGTCATCAGTTCCGAAATGGATCAAAAGAATAAAGCCATTCAATCCATTCGGCTGATTTTTCTCAAACCTAAAAATAGATTGCATGATGCTATCACTGCTTAAATATTTATTTTCCATTTCAGGATAGGTATAATCTGCATTACTTCTTGTACCCGGTGTGAAATTTATTAATTGCAATCCCATCTCCTTTGTCCAGGTACTGATCGAGTCATTATACCATTCATAAGGAGGTAAAAAAAATAACGCGTCATTCTTTTTTATTCCAAAATTTTCCATTTCCATGTAAGCATTTTCTAGATCATTTTTAAATTCCTCGTGCGTCACTAACAAACTATCCCTCTTTTCCCAGGCACAATACAATAAATGTTTATCAGAATGACTGCCTAAATAATTGCCATCTTTCTTCAGCTTTTGGATGGTTGATTTAAATTTTGGATTCCTGTAAAAATTACCCGTAAAAAAGAAGGACCCATGAATTTTTCGATTCTTCAATGCTTTTGTAATGTAGTTTGCACCATCACCAAATTCATCAGCCGTAAAAACCAGCGCAATATTTTTTTGCGTGGTATCTCCGCGGATAATCCCTCCATGGGAAATCACGATATTATCAGGATAGGAGCTGTTCTGCCCCTTTGCAATCAAGACACTTTGACAAAGCACAAAAAATATAAAAAAAGATTTCATACAGGTTTTCATTGAATGCAATTTAAACAAAGATGGATTCTATTTATAAACAACTCCTTCTATGACAGTGAATTTCGGATTGAAGTCTGGTGAAAAAATGGTCAGATTCGCTTTCGCGCCAGGCTGGATAATTCCCAAATCATCTCTTTTAATGACCCTGGCGGGATAAGTAGATGCCATCCGAAGACTTTCATCTAGTGG
>JBBSSE010000576.1:0-2020 GCA_038242375.1 Chitinophagales bacterium | reverse complement strand
CCACCGGAGTTGCTTTTTTTAAATTTATTTGCACGTAAGTATTTTAATTTTCTATTCGATTTAGCCTTCACCTACATTGCTATAACCTTACTTCAATTTACAAATGTAAAAGGATTGATTTAATACACCATTTATTTAATTTAGAAAACGTTTTCAGCTCCAACGAATATATAGCAAAAAAAAATTATCACCTGCTAAAAAGCAGTTTCGAGCTTTTTAAAAACGTTTATTTAACTCTCACAATATTAAAAATCCGGATAGGTGTGGTGAATTGGGTACCTATATCAGGTTGGGAATGGATTTTTTTAACTACATCAAAACCTTTTACAACTTTCCCAAAGGCTGAATAACCGAGCTTCTCTTTTTCAGGACTTGCGCCTCCTCCATAATCATAAACAGGCTGATCCGATAAGCAAATAAAAAATTCTGTATTTGCAGTTCCGGCTTCCATCCGGGCGAGTGAAATAACGCCGGCCTTATGAAGAATCCCTGTTTCTTTTGTGCTCTCATGAGGAATACCCGGAATCGTTTTTTGCTTTTCGAGGTTCGCTTTCCATAAACCTCCCTGAATTATTTCAGATTTAAATGCGTTAGATGGTTGATCTTCTTTTTTAAGAACGCGGTAAAAATTTATTTCTTTAAAATAGCCCGAATCGATATAGGATAAAAAAGCAGCAACAGTCTTAGGCGCTTTATCCGGATAGAGTTCCACATAAATATCCCCGAAAGTTGTTTTGATCTCAATGGTTGGACTTTTGAACCCGGAAGGTGTACAATGAAAACCTATCATGGCCATCAGCAGGAAAAAAGGAATCAATCGTTTGGGCATGTGTTTAATTTTTGATCGTAAAACTTTGCAAAGAAAAGAAATATAGTACAGGTGCATTTAAATTAGAATAACAATTACCGTTTTATATTGTGAAACTTGATCCACCGTTTAATCATCTTTTAAATCTTATTCCATAAAAAAACCCCGGAATAAGCATTATCCGGGGCAATTAAACATAAAACAATATTAAAAACAACAGACTTTATCTTTTTCTTAGTCAGGTTTGTCGCCGTCTAAAAATGTATTGAGCGAGCCAATATTTGCCTCGTCATTTTCACCCGGTTTCACAGTATAATTTGAATAAAAACTTTCTACGTTTGCAATAGAATTATGCAATTCCATGTTGCGGCGGAGGTATGCTGGAACAGACTCAAACTCATTGTTAGGATCCGCAGCATTTACGTTAAAAGATAGATTTCTCAACTTAGCAATGCGTTCCATAGCCCGGCGCTTATATTCGGCTGCTTCGTCCACCATTGGCGGTTCCTCAACAGGCGACATCTTGATTGGCATTGTTTGGTGTACCTTCTCTTCCTGCTTATCCTCCACCGCTTCATGTTCATTTTTTGTTACCAATCGCAATTCTACAGCAGGTTCGTCTTCCTGTTTAGATTGTTGCAAAGGTGCGGGTTGATCAATAGTTTTGGATTTCATTTCTGGTTTGGCCTCAGCGTAAATCTGCGAAGGCTTCGCCAAATAACCGCCTGACGTGGGTGCGGTGCTGGCATCTTTATAAAAATTTTCTTTAAATTCCGGTATTGTATTTTCAGCTTTCGGCTGATCATAGTTCGTTTTCGGAGTAATTTTGGTATCAGATTCCGAAGATAACTCAAAAAAGATTTTTTCAGGTGCCGATTTATCCACAGTATTTTCCCTTGGCGTAAATGGTAGATTTACGTTTGATGGAGGTGTCACATTCACCATTTTGGGTGCCATATCACTTTGCGCCTGGTTATCTTCTTCCAATGACTGCTTAATATCATCATTTCTCAAGGTTTTAAATCCGCCTTTTTCATCCACATTCTTTTTGTTTTCTACAAAAGTCTCAAGGATATTAGTTGGTTTTTCATCAAATAAAAACATAGGCTGGCTCGCTTGCTTCTTTTCTTCCGGCTCCAGTGACATCACAACTTTCTCATCCTTCCTTTTAACTTCCGCCACAGGTTCATTTTTCTTTTCAAACAGTTCTTT
>JBBSSE010000575.1:0-2028 GCA_038242375.1 Chitinophagales bacterium | reverse complement strand
TTTTCCTCCGATCGTTATATCCTCCGTTAATACGGGCGTTTCATACGTCAAAACATCCTTTCGCTCTGATGCAAACCGCTGGTCTTCTATCATGTATTCATTATTTCTTCTGCCTGAAGTTTTAGCAGTGTAGGGTACGGGATTAGCAGGGTCACTTACATATTCAGAAAACGAATTTTTTACTTTGCCTTTTTGGGTAGAAAGTTTTTTGTCTGCCGTAAAATAATAGGAAACCTCCTGGATATTGTCTAACGGCCATTTATCAAAATGCCGCCATTCGTTTGTACCTGTTTCAAAGAGGGTAGCTTCAGAAGCGTTGAATCTTCCTTTGTCCTTCAAATAATAATTAAAGAAAACAGTTTGAAGACTGTCCTGGAAATATTGGCTTGTATTGCTTTGAAAATTATAGGATCCAAATTTATCCCATCCCGGCCTGGACCATGCGCCATGGGTCCAGGGGCCCATCACCAGGAAGTTATTATTAACCGGACTCTGCTTCTCAATCGCACCGTAAGTGTGCAGCGCTCCAAAAAGATCTTCTGCATCGAACCATCCGCCCACAACAAGGCATGGAATTGTAATATTTTTTAAATACTGACGAATGTCGCGTTTTTGCCAGTAATTATCATAGGTATCATGTTCTAAATATTCATTCCAGATATAACTGCGATGATTGAAATATTTTTCTGATTGGGTATTTTTTACCGGGCCTAATTCCAGGAAAAACTTGTAGGCATCATTACTCTGAAAGGAAAAAATTGGTCCGCCATAATTGGTGGTAGGAGCTTTTCTT
Source organism: Chitinophagales bacterium (assembly GCA_038242375.1). Classification (GTDB taxonomy): domain Bacteria; phylum Bacteroidota; class Bacteroidia; order Chitinophagales; family Chitinophagaceae; genus Ginsengibacter. The sequence goes on along the minus strand of JBBSSE010000575.1, from coordinate 1,235 downwards.
TCTTTGCCATAGGAGTTCATAAACCCGAAATTATCCAACAGGAAAAACGCTCCATTATGATTGGCGTCATCACCGATAAATTCATCTGTAACCGGCGCCTGGGGGCTGACTGCCTTAATAGAGGGATGAGCTTCCGGCAAACTGGCCGTCGCATAAAATCCTGGGTAGGAAATACCGTACAAACCGGCACGTCCATTATTATTTTCTACGTTTTTTAATAACCATTCCATTGTATCATATGTATCACTGCTTTCGTCTACTTGTGTGTTGTCATTTTTATTTGGAATAAATGGTGTTACCTCCAGGTTTAATCCTTCACTCATATATCTGCCTCTAACATCCTGGTACACGAAAATGTATTTTCCCTTCATGAGTTCGGTATTCGGACCCAACTTACGTGGATAATTATCCTTTCCATAAGGTGAAACCGAATAAGGTGTTCGTTGAATCAGAAAAGCATGTTTTTCTGATTGGTCCTTTGGAATATAGATACTGGTGAATAAATGAACCCCGTCACGCATTTGAATGAGGGTATCCATTTTTATAAAATTTTCTTTGACATAATTCGTATCCGGATCTGTGTTTTGGCAATAGGAAAATGTAAAAGAAAAAATGCAAATAAGGGACAAAATAAATTTCATGATTACTTGAATTAAATTATTGGTATGAAGGAACTTTGGTTAATGATCGTGTACTGTTTTTGAGATTTAAATCACATCAGTACTCTTTGAATTTAAAGGTATATTTATTTCCTATTTGAATGCAGGTTTAATTTTGGAACGGTTTTATCACTATATTCTATGCATACAGTTATTGGCTGATGCCTAAAATAAATAATTTGGCCTAAATAGCAGACTCTGCTAACTTTTTTTTAGAAATGACCTGGATTGAAATAAAGATGATACATATCAATATGTCCGATGTGTGCAGTCATTTAATCAGTGGTTAATTAAGTTTATTTTTGAAGGGTAGCAGAAATACTTTTCCATCTTAAGGAAGGGAAAGAAGGTTCTAAAGAAATTTTAAACAATATTAAAAAACATAATTATGCTTTCAGTTTCCCCCTATTTATTTGTTTACAGCTCTCTTCGCAGAGGTTTCCAGGAGAGTGCTTATACCTATTTAACCCGCTATTTCACCTATGTATCTGATGCAAAAATAAAGGGCATTCTAAGTGATTTTGGTGATAAACCTGTTGCGACAACCACAATGGAAGAGTATTTTATTAAAGGTGA
>JBBSSE010000574.1:0-2039 GCA_038242375.1 Chitinophagales bacterium | reverse complement strand
GTTTTTGTAGATGCGTGCCAGGTAGAGTAAATAAGTGGTATTCTCTTTCTTATAACGCTCTTCAATATAATACCAGAAAGCGTGCCCGGCAAGATCAGGGCGGTCAAAAGCAAACTGATAGAAATTTTTATATTTTTCACTCAGAATTTCACTTTTAAGATCATTATCCAGTTTGGTACTCCAGTTTTGTCCTGCATAGGCCATGTACCCGTTTATAAGCCATTCCGGTAAATCCAGAAGCGCTTTATTTCCCGCTACTTCGCCCAGATCATCTCCAAAAAGGATATTTTGTGTCAGTACTTTTGCGATTCCTTCCTTGATCTGTCTGCGCAGATCCTCATGATTACTGGTAAAATAAACAATCATTTTATTATTGACCAATTGGGTGGTTCCATCTGCATTGATCCAGTCGGTGCTAAGGCCAATATTGCTTTGCTGCATATCATTAAAAGAATTATAGATAATGATATTGGCGCGTCTTTGAAGGGTATATTCTACAAAACTTTCAATTCCCGGCAGTTCTTCTTCCGCCATCTGGATTACATATTTTGCAATCTCTTCCCCTTTTTGATTGTAATAAGCGTTGAAATTGAGACTTTGGTAATAATTCCATTTGAATTTTTTATATTGAACCCTGTTCTTACCAAATTCTACGCTACTCACTTGTGCATTTACCATCATTGTTAAGGCAAATAATACAGTAGAAAGAAGAAATATTTTTTTGTCGAAACGAATCTTGTAATCTTGCATGTGGTATGGTTATAATTGCCCTAAAATTAAATGATTAACCGTTATCAATAAAATGAATTTAACGAAACCCGATTTACTATGTTCTATATAAAGTCTTTCACTTTCAGTCCTATACAGGAAAACACCTATGTCCTTTACAATGATTCCAACGAATGCATCATCATAGACCCCGGTTGTTACTTTGATGAAGAGAAGGATACGATTAAAAACTTCATTACAGAAAAGCAGTTAACTCCGAAATTATTACTAAATACGCATTGTCACCTGGACCATGTTTTCGGTAATAAATTTATTGCAGAAGAATATAACTTAACGTTAAAAACGCATCCGCTGGAAAAAGGAATGCTGGAACTTGCTCCCACATCCGGTTTGATGTATAATCTTCCCTTTGACAATTATACCGGCGAGGTCATTCCTCTTGTGGAAGGAGATGTTGTAAAACTTGGAGAAGATGAATTAAAAGTAATTGAAGCACCTGGGCACTCTCCCGGAAGCATTTGTTTTTATTGCGAAAAACAAGGATTCATTATTGGCGGGGATGTCCTTTTTCAAAACAGCATCGGTCGCACAGATCTTCCCGGCGGAAGCCACAATCAATTGATAAAAAATATCAAAGAAAAATTATTCATCCTGCCAAAAAATGTGGTGGTTTATTCCGGCCATGGGCCTGAAACAACGATCGGGTATGAGATGGAGAATAATCCGTATTTGAATTAGGTGGTGGGTATTAGGTGGTAGGTTTTAGGTTGAATGCTGCGCGTTGAAAGCTTCGCGTTGAATACTTCGTGTTGATAGCCGCGCGTTGAATGTGGCTGAATGCTTCGCGTTGAATACATCGTGTTGAAAGCTGCGCGTTGAAAGTGGTTAATCGCTTTCGGCGTTTAACTCCGAACTTTAAACTTTACAATAAAATTTTATGCTCTTAAATTCCGCAGTTTTACCCCCAGCCCCCTAAAAGGGGTGAAGAGCAAGTCTCAAATAATTTAGAGTTAATAAGGTAGATTTAGAGTTTAAAATAAAAGAATAATAAGAGCATTAAAATTTATAATAAAAGCTGATAATTTAAAACTAAAAGTCCCCTTTAGGGGATTTAGGGGTAAACCTGCGAAATGAAGACTTCAATCTTTATTTTATTCACTGTTCCGTAAGTGCTTCGGGAGGGATTTAGGAAATAAATTCTGAAATTTTAGAAATCAAAAATTAATTTCAAATCCTTTTACTGAATTAAATTTCAGTGTAAAACAAAGTTCACTGCAAGTAGCCTTTTTCAACGTTATTTTTCTCAAAAC
>JBBSSE010000573.1:0-2043 GCA_038242375.1 Chitinophagales bacterium | reverse complement strand
TTAGCCTAAAAATGAATGATGTAAATAAGGTCACTTTCGATAAAGATCATTTTGTACTTGATACAGGATCACCGCATTATATAAAATATGTGAAAGACCTTCAAAAGTTTGATGTAGCAGTGGAAGGTAAAAAAATACGCAATAGTAAAGAGTTCGTGGAAAAAGGCATCAACGTGAATTTTGTGGAAGAAATAGATAAGGATAAAATTTATGTTCGAACTTATGAGCGGGGCGTAGAAGACGAAACCTTCAGTTGTGGTACAGGAGTAACCGCTGCGGCTGTTATCGCGGCTCATAATGACAATGGATTTAACCGCGTTGAAATAAAAACAAATGGGGGGGAATTAAATGTCGAATTTCAAAAAGTCAGTGATACTGAATTCAATAATATCTGGCTTTCGGGACCGGCGGTTTTTGTTTTTAAAGGCGAAATGAAAATCAAAGACAAAAATGTTTAATCTTAGAGCTTACGGTATTTATATCAATGAGCATCACCAGATCCTGGTGAGCGATGAATATATTCGTGGACAATATTTTACTAAATTTCCCGGTGGTGGCGTAGAATTGGGCGAAGGCACACGTGATTGTCTTAAAAGAGAATTCAGGGAAGAAATGAATTGGAATATTGAGGCGGGAGATCATATTTATACCACTGACTTTTTTCAACCAAGTGTCTTTAAAAACAGTGACCAAATCATCTCCATCTACTATTTTGTAAAACCGCTGGAGCCGATCACATTTTCACTTATCAAAAAACCTTTTGATTTTACAGAAACGCAATTAGAGATCTATGATAAAGTAAAACAAATAGAATCATTCCGGTTTATAGATCTGGCAGATTTCAGTCCGGAAAGCGTCACGCTGCCTATTGATAAGATTGTTGCAGAAATGCTTTTACAAAACCGGTGATTCTTCCGGAGATTACACACTTGAAAGAAATAACACTTTAGGGTAGAATATCCGTCACTACAATGCTTTCACCTTTGTAGTATTCCAACAAGCTGCGGTTTGTGTTTTGAAAAGAAAAACTTTGAAGTCGTAATTCCGGTCGGGACGATTGCTTTTCAGCGGCCTGTCCCATTTTTTCGGTAGCCTGAACGATTTGCTTCGGGGATCGCGGTCAGTTTTTAAAATTCGTGTAATCTGTGCCTAAAATTCGTGATTAAACTTTTTGAGTTATTTGTATTCTTACAAAAAGAAAAAGTAGAATTGAAAGATCAGGAAACCGAAATTGATGAGTGCAAGCCATTTGGGAATGATTCTTTTCCTGCGAATAGCCAGGAGAATTGCATAAACGATGCACATAATGAGGTTGATAAGGATTGCGGAAAATCCGAGGGTAATAACGATGTTTTTAAAAAAGTTTAATTCTGGAATTCCCTCGCCGCCGGTTTCCTTTGGAAGGTTGGAGCCAAATTTATTTACTGCTGCAAAAATAATAAAGGCAATGTTGCAGATCACTGTAAATTTTGATAGAAAAGAGACTGTTTTCATCTGGAATAAAATATAATTTTTAGCTTACTGTGGACAAAATAATATTAATTTGCCGGAATGGGTTTATTATTCTTAAAATAAACGCACCTAAAACACAAACAGTGTGGAAATTTCTTTTGTATTCTAATAAAAAAATGAAATAAGGTACTTCATGAATAATGAATTGTATAAAATCTCCCTGGTTATCTGCACGTATAACCGGTCAGGGTATTTACCGGGCTCATTGGAAAGCATCAATCTTCAAACGATTGATAAGAACTTGTTTGAGGTAGTGGTGATAGACAATGCCAGTACGGATGACACAGCTCATATTGTCCAAAACCATATCATTCAAAATCCATCGATTCATATTTCTTATCATTTTGAAAAAAATAAAGGTCTGTCCTTCGCACGTAACCGTGGCATTACCGAAGCACGATCTCCGCTGATTGCATATGTGGATGATGATGTGATTTTAACGCCGGATTATCTGAAAGAATTGCTTTCTTTTTTTGATAAAAACCTCAATGCTGCCGGTGCCGGAGGAAAAGTAATTCCAAAATATGAAAG
>JBBSSE010000572.1:0-2057 GCA_038242375.1 Chitinophagales bacterium | reverse complement strand
ATTATTTTTATCCGGAGTCTTACAGAAAACAAACATTATGGAAGCGAATCAGATTTTACAATCAGACATTCTGGACATTATTTTTGAAGGAAAGAATAAATCCTACGGAGCCTACGACTTGCGAAAAACCTATAACAACAGGGTTGCACTTGCTCTTTTATTGATGTTTTCATTGATTGCATTTTTTATAATCGGGGCTACGATTACAAATAAACCAAATGCCCAAAAGACATTTACGCCGATTATTCCGGATGGCAATACGGTTCATAATATTCCTCCTGATGTGATCCCTCCCCCTCCTCCACAACCTTCTGAAGAACCCCCGAACGTTGAAAAAGTGGCAACTGAAAAATTTACAACGCTGAAAATTACGAAAGATGATAAAGTAATGAAAACGCCGCCCACTATGAACGAAATGGATTCCAAAAGAATAGCTTTGGAAACAGTTGATGGAAAGGATGATATTGGAATGATCCCACCAACATTAGGAGAAACAGGAACGGAGGTTTTTTCAAAACCTGTGGACAAAAAAGATAACGCGGACGAAATAAGAATGACTGTTGAGATAGAAGCTGCTTTTCCCGGTGGACTTCAGAAGTGGTCACAATATATTCAGCGGGCAATTTTGAATGAGTTGAATGAGTTTGGTGATAATGATTACGGGACTTGCCTGGTAAAATTCATTGTAGATAAAACCGGAAAAGTGAGTGACGTGGAAGCAACTACCATGAAGGGAACGAAGTTAGCGCAAGTGGCAGTCAATGCTATCAGGAAGGGGCCTAATTGGATACCAGCAGAGCAAAACGGGAGGAAAGTAAATGCATACAGGGTGCAACCGGTGACGTTACAGAAAGCGGAGAGATGACTTGGATTTTAAGAATTTAAAACACGAATTTTAGGCATGAATTACACGAATTAAAAAAAAAGAATTAGACTTACACCAGAACCTAAAACTTCACACCTAATTTAAATACGGATGCAATATTGCTGACTGGATTTATCGCGAGCTTCCCTACAATTAAAACCCTGATTAAAAAGCATGAATTTTTTGGACAAAAAAATGAAAATTCATTCTATTAAAAGGACAATCTACGTCCGTAACTATAAACTATAAACTATAAACTTTGAACTTAACCCCTAACTCCTAACTCCTAACTTCTAACTCCTAACTAAATAGCCCTATCCAAATGCACATACCCTCCATCCACATGAATGAGCTGGCCTGTGGTATGGCTTGATTTTTCTGACAAAAGAAACACGACCATATTGGCGATTTCTTCAGGCGAGGTCATCCTGTTTCCCAAGGGGATTTTTGATTGAATTTCTTTTAATTTCTCTTCCGGATTGGGTAATGTTTGAATCCAGGTTTTGTAGAGCGGCGTATAACATTCGGCTACGATCAATGCGTTAACACGAATACCATATTTTAAAAGCTCTACAGCCCATTCCCGGGTGAGGGCATTTCTTCCACCATTTGAAGCCGCATAACCGGAAGTGCCGCCCTGGCCCGTTTCAGCAGTTTTTGATCCGATATTGACAATGGAACCTTTTGATTTAATTAACCAGGGAAGTGCAAAATGAGCCATTAAATAATAATGAATAACATTTTTATGCAGTGATGCGACAAACTCTTCATAATTACCGTTTTCAAGGCCGACGCCGTCATTGACTCCTGCATTGTTCACTAATCCATCGATGCGACCAAATTTTTCCGCGATGATTTTTATGGATTTTTCACAATCTTCCGGACGGGTCAGTTCTCCAACTGTTTGAAATGCCTGGCCACCATTCGAAATGATCTCATTGACAACTTTTAAATTATCCTCTTCTTTTCTTCCTATGATGACAGGGATGGCGCCTTCAGCAGCAAGAGTTTTGGAAATACCTTCCCCAATTCCTTTTGCTCCACCGGTTATGATAATGATCTTATCTTTTAATTGTAAATCCATGTGTGGGATATTTTTTTATGATTTTTATTTACTGAAAATTCAGATAAAAACATTTATAAAATCAGGAAGAAATGTTGTAAAAAGTCGCCGCATTTCCACCCCATAATT
>JBBSSE010000571.1:0-2075 GCA_038242375.1 Chitinophagales bacterium | reverse complement strand
CGGTCGGTTAATTACTTCCCAGCAATTATCCCTGGTGGAAAATGAAGTACAGGAAATTATTTTCAAGGATTTGCAGCCCCTTCAGAAAGGAGTGTATATTTTAAAATTTATGGATGGTAAGATGCAGGAGACTATTCAGATGATGAGGCAGTAAAAAGGTATTAGGTTTTAGGTATTAGGTATCAGGTATTAGGTATCAGATATCAGGTATCAGGTATCAGGTATCAGGTATCAGGTATCAGGTAAAGACAGTTTGCTACCTGCCTTGTGGATTAAATTCGTGAAATTCTTGCCTAAAATTCGTGTTATAATAGGTATCAGGTTGCAGGTATCAGATAAAGACCGTTTGCTACCTGTCTTGTGGATTCAATTCGCGAAATTCGTGCTTAAAATTCGTGTTTCTTTTCTTATAATTAATCCTTCTTTTTAAACATGGCAGCAAATAATGTATCCGCCCCCATATCATATCCTTTTAAATAGCGGCTTTCCAATAATTCCAATCCCAGTTTATTTTGGATAAAATCAACATTATCTTCATTCTCCTTCTTAAATACAGAACAGGTAACATACAATAAATACCCGCTATCTTTTAAATAAGAAAGCGTATTAGCCACAATACTCCGCTGAAGAGAAGCATATTTTTCAATGCTCTTTTTGGATGAATAATGCATTTGTTCTGGTGTACGACTCCAGGAGCCGGATCCGGTACAGGGCGCATCAACAAGGATAAGATTAAACTTCTTATCGGTAAATTTACTTCCTGTATCGCCGGCAAGATCTGCCACGAAGGAATTATAATTTTTAATCCCGGCTTTTGAAAAACGTTCTTTCAGATTTTGTAAAATTTCCCGCCTGTTATCACTGACGGTTAAATCTATATCCTCTAAAATATCCGATGCTAAAATAGCTTTACCACCACTTGCAGCACAACAATCCCACAAGGAAATTTTGGTTCCCTGGGAAGACCTGTCTGTTCCGGTAATTTTTGGTTGGGCAAGAATAAGTTCTGAAACTTTTTGAGAATTGACATCCTGAATAACGGCCTCCTCATCAATATTTAGTACTTCAGATATTTTTTGAGTATTGGCAAAGACGAGGGTGTTTTCTCCGATTTTTTCAAAAGGAATTCCGGAGGCTGCCAGTTTATCCATCACCTTTTGGTGTTTCCCAGGTCTGATACGGATGAACAATTTTGGCTGCGCCAAAAAAGATGCATTGAATTGTTCGAAATTAATTTCATCACTCAATTCATCTTTAAAAGGAAATATGTTTCCCTCTGTAAAAAGATTTTTTACAAGTTCCAGTTTTTCAGCAATAGGGTCTCCTACTTTTTCATTCCATTCCGGCTTTAGAGATTCTAAAAGAGGCGTGGATTGATTATTCGAAAAAAACATTCCCAAAAGAAATTTCTCTTCCGGAGAAGCATCTTTGGGCACACCTTCCCCTAAACGGAAAAAGCCATAGCACAACGCTGTGATCAACTTCCTGTCACGGGAGCCGTGTTTTTTATTGGCTGAAAAATATTTCTTTAAATAAAGATGAAAAGGCTCATTGCCTTTGTAGCCCTTGATCAAAGGCAATGCATACTGCAAATACCGGTGAAAATGGTTTCCTTTTGAGTTAGAATCGTTCTCACGCGTATCTGACATGGATAATTTTTAAATTTCTTTGTTTTATAATTGTAATAGTGCTTTCACAGGATCTTTACCGAATAAAAGTTGCTCCGGATTTTCCAGCATTTCTTTTAATCTTACCAAAAAGCTAACGGATTCACGCCCGTCAATCACGCGGTGATCGTAGCTTAGAGCAATGTACATCATAGGTTTTATGACCACCTGACCATTAACTGCCATTGGTCTTTCCACAATGTTGTGCATCCCTAAAATAGCACTTTGAGGTATATTGATAATCGGGGTGCTCATTAAAGAACCAAAGATTCCGCCATTGGTAATGGTAAAGGTTCCACCAGTCATTTCTTCAATAGTCAGCTTGCTGTCGCGGGCTTTTACTGCCAGTTGCACAACTTCCTTTTCTATTTCAGCCATGCTTAAACTTTCCGCATTTCTGATCACCGG
>JBBSSE010000570.1:0-2080 GCA_038242375.1 Chitinophagales bacterium | reverse complement strand
TTTTTACCTGGTAGAAAAAAAGAAATGGAGTCCAACATGGACATCCCTCTTATTTATTCTTGGATTTACAATCATCATTGTGTTGCCCGTGTACCTGGCAGTCATTTTATTGCTACCCAAATTGGTGGATATATTTAATAATCCGGTTCAGTTAATGGTCGCGATAAAATCCTTTGCTGTAAAAATAGAAAATGCTATAGGCATTAATATTTATGATGGTGAAAATATAAAAGATACGCTTCAAAGAGTTGCCGGAAGATTACCCTCTTTATTAACCGGTACAGCGAACCTTTTGACGAATCTGCTTCTGATGTTTTTTGTACTTTATTACATGCTGGTTCATGGTAAAAGAATGGAAAATTATTTAAATGATCTATTGCCGCTAAAGGAAGCAAACAGGGAAATTCTTCGGCATGAAACAAACCTGATGATTCGTGCAAATGGAATTGGTATTCCTTTGCTGGCTTTGATTCAGGGCTTTGTGGGTTTTGTTGGTTATTTCATTTTTGGGATAGAGGAATATGGTGTTTGGGGATTTCTCACGGGTGTAGCATCCTTAATTCCGATTGTGGGAACGGGTATTGTTTGGGTGCCGCTCACAGTTTACCTTTTTGCTACCGGACATAATCTGCAAGGGATTGGTTTGGGTATTTACTCATTGGCTATTTTAACGAATGTGGACTATGTAGCCCGTGTCACACTTCTTCGAAAAATCGGGGATGTGCACCCGCTTATTACTATTTTAGGGGTTATTGTGGGTTTAAGTATGTTCGGATTTATCGGGTTGGTTTTTGGGCCCTTGCTCATTAGCTATTTTATTATCCTCATAAAAATTTACCGCAATGAATTTGATCGGGAAATTGTGATCTTAGATACCGAAATTCAGCCCCTTGATCCTCTGTAGATTTAATTTATGAGCACAAGATTTTGCTTTATTCAGAATTTTTCAATCAAACTACCAGTCTTTAAAGATCATAGGGTTCTTTTTTCCTTTTATTTTTTTAAAACAGGAAATAAAGTGATCTCTTAATTATTCGTTTAAATATTAATGGATTCCATCAACAAAATTATTATTTTGTAAATTGCCGCCTCATCACTTATTTTCCCCCATGATTAAGATTTTTTCTGGTTTTTTATGTGCAATTTTTATGTGCTCTATGGTTGCAGGTGCTCAGCCCAAATATGAATTCAGAGGTGTGTGGATAGCTACTGTGAGCAATATTGATTTTCCTTCTTCCAAGACAATGAGTACCGATGCTCAAAAGGCTGAGTTCATTAAAATATTGGATATGCATCAGCGCAACGGAATGAATGCTGTTGTGATGCAGATCCGCCCGGCTACCGATGCTTTTTATCCATCACAATTGGAACCATGGAGTGAGTTTTTAACCGGAACGCAGGGGAAACCACCTTATCCTTATTATGACCCTTTGGAGTTTATGATCGAAGAGACCCATAAGCGCGGCATGGAATTTCACGCCTGGATGAATCCGTACAGGGCCGTCTTTAATATTGCAAAATCATCCATTTCTCCAACGCACATTACCAAACTGCATCCAGAATGGTTTTTGGATTATGGTGGTAAAAGATATTTTGATCCGGGAAATAAAGATGCGCAGGCATTTGTAGAAAGTGTGGTTCAGGATGTGGTTAGACGATATGATGTAGATGCAGTTCATTTTGATGATTATTTTTATCCATACAGGATTGCCGGTGTGGAATTTCCTGATTGGAAAACGTTTCAAAAATATGGAAATGGTCTTTCCAAAGATGAATGGCGCAGAAGTAATGTGGATTCCATTATCGTTATGCTTAACAGGGTTATCAAGCAGGAAAATCCATATTGCAAATTTGGGATCAGTCCGTTTGGCGTTTGGCGAAATGTAGATAAAGATCCAAGAGGAAGTAACACCAAAGCAGGTCAGACACATTACGACGACCTGTATGCTGATATTCTTCTCTGGCTTGAAAATGAATGGATTGATTATGTTGTACCGCAGTTATATTGGGAATTTGGGCATAAAGCAGTCGGCTTTGAAATATTGAGTAAATGGTGGGCAGAGCATGCTTACGGCCGGCA
>JBBSSE010000569.1:0-2084 GCA_038242375.1 Chitinophagales bacterium | reverse complement strand
GGATTGATACTTCAATTGTATGGGAAACGGTTAAGAATGATATCCCTGAATTAAAAAAGAAAATAGAAAATATACTTTTTAATGAGGATGAATTATTGAATGATAATTAAAATAAAGACTCATCTTGCTCCAACATTCCACCCAAAAACAACCATAAAATTTCTATCTTGCAGAGAATGAGATTTTAATCATAAAGCACATCTACAAAAATAAATGCCGAATCTTTTCTTCACAAAAAACAGGATAATCAGGGAGTTTCTGAAGAAGGGGAGGCATATCCACCCTTATATTATCCTCCTTCTGGATTTATTGATTGTGATCTTTTCATTTAGCCTTTCATATATGATTGGAAAAGGATTTGCTTTACATAGTCTCATCCCTGGCCAGTATTTAATTTTTACCCTGGTCATCTGCTTCATCTCATTTCCCGTTATTTACTTTGGCAGACTGCATACAGGTCTGCTACGTTTTTCCAATTCCACGGATCTTTTCAGGGTTTTTGCGGCTACAGGTACATTTTCTGTAATTTTTCTGGCTGTAATGCTACTTTTTGGTAAAGGAGTCATCGCAGGAGAATTCCAGCAGTTTTACCTCATCGTTTTAGTTAATTTCTTTATCACCGCCTCCCTCTTGATTGCTTTTCGTCTATTTGCAAAAGCCACTTACTTGTTGCTGGCTACCCGGATGTCGGACCGGGAAATTCACCGTGTTTTGATTTATGGATCTGATAAGAATGCAGTGTTGGTGAAGCAGGCCCTGGAGAGTGATTTAATGGTTAACTATCTCGTGATGGGATTTATTGATACAGACAGATCGATGTTGAATACCTATTTACAACAAAAGAAAGTATATCATATTAAAGATCTTCCGAGGTTAAAGCAGCGGATGGATATACAGGAAATGCTTATCGTAAATGAAGATTTGGATGAGCGTTCAAAAAGGGTTGTGATCGAACGGTGTATTCGCCTGGGAATAAAAGTACTGACGGTACCTCCGGCTAATAACTGGCTTTCAGGAAAATTTGATCAAAAACAGATTAAAAAACTTCGTATAGAGGATTTGCTCCAACGGAAGCCAATTAAAATTGATCAGCAAAAAGTCAAGAATGATCTTCATGGTAAACGGATTCTCGTTACAGGAGCTGCAGGTTCAATAGGTTCAGAGATTGTGCGGCAGATAATTCCTTTCGGACCGGCTTTGATCATTTTGTGTGACCAGGCGGAATCTCCCTTGCATGAAATACAACTTGAGATGGAGGATCGTTTTCCGGATGCGAACCTCGAAGTTGTATTGGCAGATGTAAGCAATTATAAGCGGATGAATAAGTTATTCACGATATGCAAGCCTGAACTTGTGTATCATGCTGCAGCGTACAAGCATGTGCCCATGATTGAGAGTAATCCCTTTGAAGGGATTTCAGTGAATGTGGGTGGGACAAAAAATATAGCTGATCTTTCTGTTTCCTTTGGGGTGGAGAAATTTGTGATGGTTTCTACAGATAAAGCAGTGAATCCGACAAATGTTATGGGAGCCACCAAACGTTTGGCAGAAATATATATCCAGGCCTTAAATAGTGTCCCAGGTGGAAAAACACGATTTATAACCACGAGGTTTGGAAACGTGCTTGGTTCCAATGGTTCTGTCATTCCGCATTTCAGGAAACAGATTGCGAAAGGTGGGCCAATTACAGTCACACATCCTGAAATAACACGATATTTTATGACCATTTCCGAAGCCGTCCAGTTAGTTCTTGAGGCGGGAACGATGGGCGAAGGAGGAGAGATCTATGTATTTGATATGGGAAAACCCATTAAAATAGTGGATATGGCCAGGAAGATGATTCAGCTTGCGGGTTTAGTAGAAAATAAAGATATCAAAATTGTCTACTCAGGCTTGCGTCCGGGTGAAAAATTATATGAAGAGCTTTTGGCTTCAGCTGAACTTACCCTACCCACTTACAACGAGAAAATAAAAATTGCCAAAGTTCGTATCTATGGCTTCAAAGAAACTGCCAGATTAATTGAAGATTTGTTGGACAGCAATAAGAATCATCATAATAAAGAGATCGTTTTAAAAATGAAACG
>JBBSSE010000568.1:0-2100 GCA_038242375.1 Chitinophagales bacterium | reverse complement strand
CGCAATTTTTTGTTTTGCGGAAGCATAATTAAAATCCTTCACCACACCGACCACTTTATATTCCTTTTGACCTGAACGTACTATTGATTTACCAATAGGATTCGTGCGACTCCAACCAAGCTCACGAACCATTGCTTCATTAATAATTATTCCACCGGAATCCGTAGGGAAATCCTTCGAAAAATTTCTACCGGAAGAAATTTTTATTCCCAATGTTTTTAAATAATTATAGTCTATGTTATAAATATTAGCATGAATTGTAGTTCCATTCCCGGTTTCATTTTTGGGAAATATTTCTGTTCCATTCATTTGCGGATCACCAGGAACACTCCAGGAAATAGACGTGGCCACAATCCTGCTATCCTGTGCTATTTTTTGTTCAAAAGCATCTTGATTCCTTCCCAACAAATCTGTGTCAGGTAAATAAACCACCTGGTCCTGCTGAAACCCCAATTTTTTATTTTGCATAAAATGCAATTGCTGATAAACAATGATGGTAGCGATGATTAAGGAAATGGAGATAAAAAATTGGAAAACTACCAGGCCGCTACGCAAAAAAGTTTTGTTTGAAACCTGGGCAGAGGTTCCTTTTAATACTTTAACAGTATTGAAAGAGGATAAGAAAAATGCCGGGTAAATACCTGCTAAAATTCCGGTAAGGAAACTCAGACCAGTCATACAACTGATAAAAGGAAAATTGATGAAATCACGATAGGTGAAGTTCTTATTGGCTACCTGGTTAAAATAAGGCAGTATTAAAAAAACTAACCCCAACCCAACCAGCAATCCAAATAATGTCAAAAGAACAGATTCGGATAAAAATTGCGTAATCAATTGTTTTTTGAGTGATCCCAGCACTTTTCGTATACCCACTTCCCTCGCGCGTTTCATTGCCTTTGCCGTAGAAAGATTTGTGAAATTGATACCGGCTAATAATAAGATAAAAAGTGCCAGGGCGGAAAAGATATAGATATATTTTATATCCCCATTTTGTTCCAGTTCATATTTGGTATTGGAATGTAAATGAATGCTACGAAGTGGTTGCAATGAAAATACAAATGTATTGACGGATTTTTGAGCTTCATTAAGACTTACACCCATGTCGTGTTGTATTTCGGGAACTACATTTTTTGTCACCAGTTGCGGAAATTTCTTTTCCAGTATTTTAGGATCCGTATTTTTATTTAGCAATAAATAAGTATAATATCCTATGTTGCTCCATGTTTTTCCTTTAGCCCAATACTCACCATTCATGCTAAGGAAAGCTTCAAAATGAAAATGCGCATCATTGGGAATCTTATCATAAACACCCGTTATTTTATACAATATGCCCGGTATGCCCATCATAATAGATTTGCCGTATGCAGAGGTATTTTTTCCAAAATATTTCTTCTCGAAATCCTTTGAAATAACAATGGAATTTGGCTGTTCCAATGCTGTAACCTGGTCGCCCTCCAATAATTTAATAGAAAATATTTGAAGGAAATTTGAGTCTGCAAAAGCAATATGATCTTCTTTAAATTGTTTTTCACCATACTTTATATATCCAGTAAAAGGAGTCAAACGTGTGGACGCTTTTATTTCAGGAAAAGCTTCTTTCATACCATTCCCCACAGCCACATCCACGCTTGGATAAACTGCTACATCACCGTTTCCTGTTGAGCTTAACATTACCCTGTATATATTCTTTGATTCTTCCGGAAAAGTATCATAATTCAATTCATTATACACAAATACGGCAATGAACATGAAGCTACAAAGACCAATGGCAAGTCCGGAAATATTGATAAAGGAGAAGGCTTTGTTTCTCCGGATATTCCGCCAGGCGATTTTAAAATAATTTTTGATCATAAATCAGTTTTTAAACCTTGCATTTTCCCAATGAATACATTTTCCTACCCTTTCAAAATTAATAACATTACACTGAAGTCTATTCTATAAGTAGAAATGGTGCCATTTGTATAATGCCTTGTAAATTAACTTGTTATTTAAAATAGTTATTGTAAAAGTGTTCGGAAACGATACACCGTATGTATAGTAATGATACATGTTGGTTTTTGAATTATCCGGAACGAAAGGATTGGAAAAGGATACTTTTTT
>JBBSSE010000567.1:0-2103 GCA_038242375.1 Chitinophagales bacterium | reverse complement strand
GCATTCAACGCAAAGCATTCAACACGAAGTATTCAACCTAAAACCTAAAACCTAAAACCTATCCTTAACATTTCCCCTCTAAATTAGTGCCTACAGATTCGTAATTTTGGACTTATGCAAGAGATTGAACCATACTTTAATTGGCTACATTTATATACCTCAGAAGAAGATGAACGTTCGCCTTTTTATGGTATAGAGTACAATCAATTTGAATTTACGAATACGATCTACAATTATTACATCCATCCACAGTGGGATGAATTTGGAAGCCGGACCCTTTATCTGAAAGTTTTGATGGCGGATTATGAGGCAAATTATGTGATCATTGAAATGATTGGAGAGTGGAATGATGCCATTGAAAATGATATCATGCGGCTGAAGCGGGAAGTAATTGATCCTTTTGTCAGTAATGGAATTAGAAAGTTCATTTTAATTACAGAGAACGTGCTTAATTTTCACAGTAGTGATGATTGTTATTATGAAGAATGGTTCGAAGATATTGAAGATGAAAACGGATGGATCATCGCCCTGAATATGCCGGAGGCAACGCAACACGATTTTTTAAAAGCGCGTATCAATCATTATATAAACCTGATGGATTATGCTCAATGGCGCACTATGGCGCCTGAATTATTATTTCATCGACTGGATAATATCATGCTGAGACGATTGGATTAAATGGTATAAAAGTTGAATGGCTAATATATTCTACCCTGACAATTCACCTTTACAACAAACTACTGGAACACATGAAACCCTTTTTACTTTTTCTTTCATTATGCCTTGGATTTATCCATACAAAGGGGCAAGGTGACAGTGCATGGATGATGTTCATCGACAAATCATCTGATTTGATCGGATACAAGAACAGCCGGGGAGAAATACAAATTGAGCCAAAATTCACTTACCTCACACAGCAAAAGATCTTCAAAAACATAATGCCTGTCTATGAAAAGATTAGTAATTCAGAAAATGGAACCTTAAAATATTATTTGCTGAAAAATGGAAAAAAGGTTGGGATAGATAGTCTTTATCTTGGGGAATATTTTCTCGATTGTGAAAGTGAAAATAAGATTCGTTTCAGGGATCCCGGAACAGATAAAGTAGGTTTTTTTGACAAAAACGGCCAGGTGGTTATTCCGGCGATGTATAATGAAGCAACGGCTTTTTATAACGGGCTTGCCTTAACCATTAAAGATGGTAAAAGAATGTGTTGGGAAGGAGGAGAATATTCCAAAGAAAATCCTTGTGAACATTGGAGATGGGTAGGGGATAATCTTTTGATAAATGACAAAAACGAAGTGCTTCTGGATAGTATTGATCCGGGTAAATTTCAAAATATTGACTTTTATTCAATGCAAATAAATCCCGAAAGCAGGAAACCCGATTTTATCGAATTCAAATCAGGCAATGGGGATACCTATGCTTTCAGAGATTTTAAAAAGGAATTCGAACAGTGGTTCTACCCCGTTTTTTTAAAAAACAAAAGTCCCCTAGATCTTACCGGATATCTATTTCCTGAAATTACCATTCCGAAACAAGGAGAATTCAAAAGCAAAGAAATAAATAATCCAAAATATACGGATTATGCCTGGATGGTAGAGGATGGGAAAAGCGTTCTGAAAGAAAACGCGGAAATCATCCGGAAAATATTGAACAAGATAAATAACAAAGAATATATCACCACCATTTCAAAATCGCCCGCACCAATTTTATTAGACGAGGTAAAATATCCTGGATATTTTTCAGATTGCGGAGATTACCTTGATAAGAAATATCCGTATTTTGAAGTAACTATTACAAATAATACCGGACTTGTTCTCAATGGTCTAGGGTTTATAAGAACAACGGAAGGTTACAAACTATTAGAAATTCATTAGCATGATACTCGCATTATTTTCCGGAGAAGAAAGCTTTTCTGATTATATATTTATTTAATCATTTCCCCAATAAATGTTGTTCTATAATTTTAAATAATGACTAGGTTTATTTTAAATTTTCCATAAATCCGGATGGGTTTATTTTTTCATAATCTGCATTGGGCAATAGTTTGATTACAAAGTAATTTCCTTTTCTTTTTTTCAGTCATACTTTAGTATTTTT
>JBBSSE010000566.1:0-2110 GCA_038242375.1 Chitinophagales bacterium | reverse complement strand
TGAATAATTTTAAAATAGGCACGAAGGATTTCGTAAGTCATATTACTATTCCGGCGAAATTAATGGGTAGAGAGAATGAATTAGAATTACTGAATGACGCTTACCTGCTTGCCCAGGAAGGAAAAAAACAAACGTTTTATATAACCGGTTATTCAGGAGTGGGTAAAACACGGCTTGTTCAGGAATTTCAACAAAAATATTTAAAAAATGCTTCTTTTACCACAAAGGCGCGGTTTGATAAATCACAGATGAATTTACCTTACCCGGCACTTATTCAGGCCATCAGAGAGTTAATTCGGAATTTGTTAAGGCAAGATGAAGGATCACTGAATTACTGGAAAGAAAGATTGATGGACTTTTTAAAAGGAAACGGGCAAATCATTATTAATGTAGTACCGGAACTCGGAATCGTTATAGGAGAACAACATCCAGTAGATGAACTTTCACCCGATGAATCCCAAAATCGTTTTCAACGCACCTTCCTGAATTTTATAGCCGCATTTAGTTCGGAAAAATATGTTCTTGTTATCTTCCTCGATGATCTTCAATGGGCGGATATTGCTTCCATCAAGCTTATTGAAATGATGGTATTAGATATTAATATCACCAACTTTTATTTTCTGGGTGCTTATCGCGAACAAGATGTTAATCCTACAGATCCTTTGATGATCTCCTTACTTAAACAGGAAAAAAAGGCTGATATCAAAGAAATACTATTGTTGCCACTTGAAAAAGAAACAACGGGAGAATTTATCCTCGAAGCATTACAAAATCGGGTGGAGAAACCTGATCTGCTGATTGAAAAGATTTTCCAAAAAACGAACGGTAATATTTTCTTTACTATTCAGTTGATTACTTCACTGAATGATGCCGGATTATTATACAAGAGTGAAGAGGGAGACTGGAAATGGAATGAAAGGGATTTACAGGAGTTTAACCTTGGAGAAAGTGTGATAGATTTACTGGTTCAAAAAATTAATGCCCTGAATCAGTTTCAAAAAACGATTCTTCGAACAGGAGCCTGTGTTGGAAATACTTTTGATCTTTTCACAGTGGCCAACATTTCGGGAATGCGTTTATTTACGATTACGAATGAAATATCTTCAGTGATTAATATGGGCTATTTATCTACGCGTGATGAAAACCTCGATTTCTACCTGCGGGCTTCACAAAGTATCTCCGATGCCGAGCTTAGTAAACTGGGAAATGTACGGTTCCAGTTTTCGCACAACAGAATTCAGCAGGCATGCATATCGCTGGTGAATGAGGAAGAGATTGCTGCCATTAACTACAAAGCAGGCCAATTCAAACTTAAAAGATACACTGCCGCTGAAATTGATGCAGAGATTTTCACAATTGCCAACCATCTCAATAAAGGTCGAAAATTTATTCAGGAAGATACAGATCTTGATTCCTATGTTGATATAAATTTTAGTGCCGGGAAAAAAGCCATGAATGCTACTGCCTATGAATCAGCTATTGAATATTTCAATGAAGGACGGCGATACCTCAATTTTGATCACCATTACCGGCAGCTATACAATTTTTTTCTACAGGAAGCAGAATGTAAATACCACACAGGTCAATATGATGAGGCAGAACATGATCTGGATGAATTATACAACCGCTCCAAAACAAACCTGGATAAACTGGAAATATTGTTTCTAAAAGTTTATATATGCACATCTAAAGACGATAAAGAAAAGGCGGTAAATACGGGAAGAACAGGATTCAGTTTATATGGATTGAATATGCCAAAATACAGCATCATTGTTAAGGTGGTTGTCTTCAAGGATATTATAAAAGCGTTATGGACATTAAGAGGAAAAAAAATTGATCACTTACAGGAAAGAGGTGTTATGAAGAATACAGAACAGATACGTTTTCTGGAATTTATATTTGCTGTTTCTCCGTCCATCTATCAATATGATCAAAATCTTTTTGCCTGGGATGTCATGAAAATTCTGAGTTATTCTTTAAAAAATGGAAACAATGGAGTGGCTTCATTTGGCTATTTGGGATATGGAATGATCATCGCGCAGTTATTCGGAAATTATAAAAAAGGGAAGAAACTTGCAGACATTGGACTCGCTATCAATAAACAATTAGG
>JBBSSE010000565.1:0-2111 GCA_038242375.1 Chitinophagales bacterium | reverse complement strand
TTTGGGAAGAAGATTATTCTATTTCAGCAGATCCAATAATCTCCACATTTTTCTTCTTGTTTCTGATGCGCTGCCATTATAATTGTTAATCATAAACGCGAATGTATATTCTTCTCCATTTTTACTTTTAATAAAACCAGTGTAAGAAAGTGCACCATTGATCGTTCCGCTTTTCATTTTTAATCCATTGATCACTGGGAATCCTTCGAGGTAGGACGCAAACCATTCCTGCTTTTTAGCATACTGTAATACTTGTACGAGGCTTGCAGTCGTCACCCGGTTTCCGGGAGAAAGACCACTTCCATCCTGGATATTCAGGGCGTCAGAATCTATTCCCATTTTTTTCCAGAAATTTTTTACCACAGTTACACCCGAATTTGTTTCACCTGATTGTGCTTCCTGGAACCCCATCGTTTTTAACAGGGCTTCTCCGTAAAGATTTATGCTTTTATTTAAAAACCAATAAGAGATGCTATCGAGGGTAGGAGAGGAGTGCGTGTGAAATATAGTTCCGGTTATACCTTTTTTGTCGATAGGATAGGTTGCTCCAATTATTTCCGCGGTACTTTTCTTTAAAGCCGCTTCCAGGGTAATAGCAAGTTGCTCAGCCCCATTGGGCATAGCTCCGGAAATTTTAAAGCTTTTTTCCCCTGCAGGTATGGTTCCCCTGATAAATCCATACGCTTCATTTAAAGAATGATAAATATAGGCATTGTCGCCACTGCCTTTCGCTGCTGCTGTCGCAACGGGTTTTAAATTTAATCCTGCAACATATTCCGGTAAAGTGCCTGCAATCTCAACGGAACTGTTTAACGAATTCCCTGATTTTAATAATAAATCGTATTGGTTTTCGCGCCAGTTCAGTGTTCTTGCTCCCGCACCATAATAATTTCCGATGTCCTGCCAAATCCAGCCGTTCGGAGTGATTTCTCCTGTCCATAAACTTTCATCTACAAGCACATTCCCGGATATTTCGTTTATGCCTTGCCGTGAAATAGCTTCCTTAAATTCAGAAAGTATATTTTTTTCATTGGATGAAGAATATCTCCAGCTTCCAAGGGTTGGATCACCACTTCCGGTTATAATAATATCACCATTCAAAATGCCATTTTGAATTTTCCCATTATAGGAGAGAGTTGTATTGTATTTGAAATTGCGTCCCAGTAAAGCATATGCCGCAGCGGAGGTGACCACTTTTAGTGAACTGGCAGGTGCTAAACCCGTTTGTGAATTTTGATCTGCCAAGGGTTTACCTGTCGCATTATTAATTATGAAAAGACTAATAGTCGCATGTTTGAATGCGGGGTCGCTCACAAACTTTGTGTAAGCTGAATTAACGATATTAGCGATGGATTGGCTGTAAACATTCAGTGTTCCGAAAAGGAATAAAAGACAGGCGATTTTTTTCAATTGAATCGGTTTTTTTGTTTGTAAGAAAGTCGTAAAATTATTGAATTGTTTTTCAAATACAATTTTAAAAGGTTAATGGATAATTAGCTTGCAAATCATTTCATGCCTTATTTTTATTGAAGAATACGTCATTCCGCTTCCTCAATAATTCTAAAATCAATAGGTTAATTTTGTAACGAAATAATAATTTAGTATGAAAAATATTTTTGCTTCCCTTATCACTATTGGAGATGAATTATTGATAGGCCAGGTGGTGGATACCAATAGTGGGTTTATTGCACGGAAATTAAATGAGGCCGGAATTAGTATAAAAAGGCGTGTAGCCATAAGTGATAATTATCATGATATTTACGATGCTCTGAATAAAGAATCAACCGATTCACAGGTCATTCTGATTACGGGTGGCTTGGGTCCCACAAAAGATGATTTGACCAAAGACGCACTGTGCCAGTATTTTGAGGCAAAAATGGTGGTAAACGAGGAGGCAGAGGATAATGTGCGGAATCTTTTTGAGAAAATTTATAAAAAACCTGTTACAGAAATAAATCTTAATCAGGCAAGCGTACCGGATGTATGTGAGGTGATTCAAAATAAAAGAGGTTCGGCTCCCGGAATGATCTTTAGAAAGAACGGCATTATTTTTATAAGTATGCCTGGAGTACCCTACGAAATGGAAGGAATTATGGAAGACGTCATTCCTT
>JBBSSE010000564.1:0-2115 GCA_038242375.1 Chitinophagales bacterium | reverse complement strand
TTTTAATCATAAAAACAAGAATACCGATCATATTACTTCGGGAAAGTTTTTTGTAGATGAAAAAATCTTCCAACAAACAAAAGATATTTTAATTACCCGTGCAAAACCGGTTGGAATAGAATTAGTATTTGGCCAGTTTCAACAGGCAAAATTAAATGAAGAATATTTTGGAGCCATTGTGCAATATCCGGATAGTGAAGGAAATGTAGAAGATCACCAGGCATTTATAGAAAGTGCCCACGCTGTAAACGCAAGAGTGGTAATGGCAACTGATTTATTAGCCCTTACATTATTAAAATCTCCCGGAGAATTGGGTGCAGATGTGGCCATTGGTTCTTCTCAAAGATTTGGTGTGCCAATGGGCTACGGCGGACCGCACGCTGCATTTTTTTCAACAAAAGATGAATTTAAAAGAAATATTCCCGGACGGATCATTGGCGTAAGTATCGATGCACAAAATCAACGTTGTCTTCGTATGGCTTTACAAACGCGCGAACAACATATCCGCCGCGAAAAAGCCACTTCAAATATTTGTACAGCACAAGCCTTATTAGCTAATATGGCCGCGATGTATGCCGTATATCATGGACCGGATGGATTGACTGAAATCGCCAAAAGAACGACTCTTCTTGCGCGTGCTTTGGCAGAAAATCTCCAGGAAAGTGGTTATGAGTTAATCAATAAAAATTATTTCGACACGCTTACTTTCAAAGTGGATGATGCTGAAAAATTAAAAGAAATAGCCGAAGACAATGAAATGAACTTTCATTTCTCCGGAAACCTCGTAACTATTTCTCTCGATGAAACAACATCCAAAAGCGATATACTGAATATAATCATCGTATTTAATGAAGCCAAAGGAGAAGAAGCCGCTTCAGTTGATTTTGATGACGAAATAAATCTAAAAAATATTCCTTCCGCATTGCAGAGAAATTCCAAATTTATGGAACATCCTGTATTTAATAGTTTCCATAGCGAGACTGAAATGATGCGTTATTTGAAAAAATTGGAAAATAGGGATCTATCTCTCACACAATCTATGATCGCATTAGGATCATGCACGATGAAATTAAATGCTGCAACAGAACTCATTCCTGTGAGCTGGCCTGAATTTGGAAAAATGCATCCCTTTGCTCCTGCATCCCAAACAGAAGGCTACAATTTCCTGATAAAAGATCTTGAAAACCTACTCAGCATCATCACCGGTTTTCATTCATGCAGTCTGCAACCAAACAGTGGTGCTCAGGGTGAATTCGCGGGATTACTGGCTATTAAAAGATACCACGAAAGCCGGAACGAAGGAAACAGAAATGTAATTTTGATTCCGATTTCGGCTCATGGTACAAACCCGGCAAGCGCTGTTATGGCTGGCTTTAAAGTAGTCGTAACCAAATGTGATGACCAGGGAAATATTGATATTACGGATTTAAGAAATCAGGCAGCAAAACATAAAGATTCACTGGCAGGATTGATGGTTACCTATCCATCTACCCACGGAGTTTTTGAAGAAGGCATTAAAGAGATGTGTTCCATTACACATGAAAACGGTGGACTTGTGTATATGGATGGTGCGAATATGAATGCACAGGTTGGATTTACGTCTCCCGGATTTATCGGAGCGGATGTATGCCATTTAAACCTGCATAAAACATTTGCCATTCCACATGGTGGTGGCGGACCGGGAATGGGACCAATCTGCGTAAATGCAAAACTAGCCCCATTCTTACCAGGCGTAAATGGTGAAGGTGAAGTAAGTGCGGCTAAATATGGCTCTGCAAGCATTCTGCTTATCAGTTATGCCTACATAAAAATGCTTGGGGAAAGTGGCTTAAGAAAAGCAACACAATATGCAATTCTGAATGCCAATTACATGAAAGAGAAATTGAAAGATAATTTCAAAATATTATTTACTGGAAAGAGTGGAACTTGTGCGCATGAATTCATTGTAGATCTTCGTCCATTTAAAGTAAGTGCAGGTATAGAAGCGGAAGATGTGGCTAAGAGACTGATGGATTATGGCTTTCACGCTCCTACTTTAAGCTTTCCGGTTACAGGAACGATCATGATTGAACCAACTGAAAGTGAAAACAAACAGGAACTGGATCGCTTTTGTGA
>JBBSSE010000563.1:0-2122 GCA_038242375.1 Chitinophagales bacterium | reverse complement strand
CTTACGGAAGGATGGTTTCAATTAATTGGGTAAATTTGTTAGCGACATACTTACTATCCGGAATATTAGGAAGATGCGGGCAAACTAAAAGGAACATCATGATGAATACAAAGACTATAAGACAGGAGTTACAAAATTACCTTGAAATTGCGGCTGAAAAAAAAGTAAAGGCAATTTATATAATGATGGAAAATGAAATAAAGGAAGCAAATGTTGAATATAACGATGAGTTAAAGAAATCGCTTGATAAACAATTTGCATCTTATAAAGATGGAACTGCCAGGATGATCTCTGCAACTGACAGCAAGAAACGTATAAACAAAATTTTGGGTAAATAAAATATTCATGAGTTACCATTATCAGTTTCATGAAATAGCCCAGGATCATTATGAAGGATCAGTGAAATGGTATTTAGAGAAAAGTGAAAAAATTGCCTTAGGTTTTGTAAACGCAGTTGACATTGCTTTATTTAAGATTTCTAACTATCCATTACGTTACAGAAATACTTACAAGGGTTTTTACGAAATAGGTTTGAATAAATATCCCTTTCTTATTATTTATTCAATTTTGATGAAACCGAAAAAAAGATAATTATCTGGAGAGTTTTTCATTATAAAAGAAATCCCAAGAAAAAATATTTCGGGCTTTCATAAAAGTTTATTCTTTGGTTCTGAAAGAAAATACATCTAAATAAGGATTTTGAAAACTTCAAATCCGGGTATATATAGAACAGGTAAAAAATCTTTGTGTCCTTCGGTTCTTAGTGGTTAACCTTTTTTTATTTTTTTATGACAAGGTCGCGAATGCACAAGAGAAAACTCTTCGAATTTTTAATGAGTGAGTTATCTCTGCAAAATGAGAATAGTGAGTAAAATTTAAGACAATGAAAATATTGGTAGAGATTTCTGACAACGAAGCAAGTTTCCTAATGAACGTTTTGAAAAGCCTTTCTTTCGTCAAAAAAGCAATGCCTATGGTGATGGATGCTGTAGAGCTTTGGAAAGATCTCAAAGAGTCTGGTGAAGATGTTCTCCTTCACAAATAAGGAAAACTAAAACTGAAAACCGTGCAAGAACTTCTCAATGAGTTATGCATTTTCCCTATACAATTCCAGCTTTTTGTGATAATGAACGGATCCAATATAGACCGGGAAATAAGAAAGGCATTAATTGTTTTTGCAAATGAGGTAGCTAAACATATAGCAGATTTGTAACTTAAACCTATAAGAGATTTGGATTTTTCATTTTTGGCGCAAGGGTTATTTTGCGCCATTTTAGTTTATTCGCTTTCTTGGAGTTAAAAAAGCCTCCTCGCTTCATTAATTTTTTGTATCCTGCCTTCCCTTTCCTTCCATATAATGCCCTGTAAAAAAACCCCGGAAATATTTTAACTTGTGGCCCTCAAATAAAAATCACTCAATTATGCTTCATTCAATGTCTCTGCGATCAGGCAGACTTGTTTTATTTATGGTTTCTTTACTGCTGGCAGGAACCGCCTTCGCGCAAAAGAAGAATTTCACGGATCAACAATTATTGGAAAATAAAATGCCGGAAATTGTAACAGCTCTTCCTTCTATTGTTTCCTGGGAAGATGATGGCACGCTGATCATATCCAAAAAAGAACATCGTGATTCTACCTTTAAACAATATCTTTTTGATTTTAAAACCCGGAAGGAAATGCCTTACCAGGGCGCTGCAAGAACGTCAAGACCTGCATTCAACCGGGGTGGCAAATCTATACTTACTAAAGAGAACGATCTGTATTTAAAAGATGGTGACAAACCGGAAGTACGCTTAACCAATGACGAAGCAAAAGAAGTGAACCCGACTTTTTCTCCGGATAGCAATTTTGTAGCCTACACAAAGAACAATAATCTTTATGCTGTAAACATCGCTACAAAAAAAGAAA
This sequence comes from Chitinophagales bacterium, assembly GCA_038242375.1. Classification (GTDB taxonomy): domain Bacteria; phylum Bacteroidota; class Bacteroidia; order Chitinophagales; family Chitinophagaceae; genus Ginsengibacter. The sequence continues at coordinate 214 of JBBSSE010000563.1, read as the reverse complement.
CACAATTTACATTTGACGGAAATGACAGCCTCATGAACGGGTATGCCAGTTGGGTATATATGGAAGAAATTTTAGGCAGAGCTTCCCGTTATCGCGCTTTCTGGTGGAGCCCGGATAGCAAGAAGATCGCATTCTTCCGCACAGACGACAGCCCGGTACCTATATTTACACTTGTAGCTTCCAGAACCCAGCATGGAGTGGTCGAAAGATTACG
>JBBSSE010000562.1:0-2135 GCA_038242375.1 Chitinophagales bacterium | reverse complement strand
TTATTTATCTGCTATGACAGATCAATTCCCTTTCTCCTTTTTCTCCAAAAGACTCTCCAAAATCTTTTTTAATTCAGGATTTATTGCCTGTGGGGCATCTATATTAGCTACAGTTCCATCCGGATGGATAATCACATACCGGGGAACCCAAAGCACCTTGAAAAATGTACTTAACAATCCATCTTGATCGAATAAATTGATACCCGGAAAATTATGTTTTTTCATAGCTTTTTTCCAGCTATCTACATCCTTGTCCAGGGAAACGGATACAAATTGGATGGGTTTATTTTTCAAATCCTTCATTAGTTTTTTCAAAGCCGGAATATTTGCAAAACAAGGTCCGCACCAGCTACCCCAAAAATCAACCAGGATATAATGTCCTTTGAATTGAGAAAAGCTTGTTTTGGTTCCTGAAGGATTTAAAAGAGAAATATCGTGAATTGTTTTTATGCTGCTTAGTTCCTGAAACAAAGCGCTGTCCGCAAACTTTTCTCTGAAAACCTGGTTACCTGATAATTTGAATATTTCGTCTAAAAAATTTTTCCCGAAATCACTGTAAATAACCTTCGGAGGTAAATTGACAAAATATTTTTCCAATGTATTCACCGGGATCATTCTTCTGTAATGAGTTAATAGATATCGCTATAGTAGGATTCAGGATTTTCACGGGCATAGTTTAATACTTTGGCCATCAGCAATTCATTTAAAGCATCGAATTTATTATTTCTTTTCTGCTCGTATTTTTCCATGATGGAATTATTTTTTTGGTCTTCAGCAGATAATAGGATGGGGCCATATCGATAATTCTCCCTTAATTTTAAAAGTAATTCATTGTCTTTTTCAAATGCTTCTTTTTCTTTTTGGGCGAAGGAGCCAGTGGAAGATATATTTTGAACAGTATCGTTGATTAATTCAAATCGTAAAGTCATTTCTGACGGTTCAATGATGAAACGAATCACACGGGGGCCATCCAAAACTTTGCCATGTGGATCAGTAAATATAATTCCTTCTGTTGCTCTGTTTATATTTCCTTCGTAGGTCGCCCGGCCATTTGATAAGATGATGGTGTCATTATAGTTATCATCATTGCAATCCCTGTAAATTAATTTTATAGTATCTGAAGGAAGATTTTTGGCTTCTATATGTAGTACGAAGGAAACACAGGAGTCTTTAATTTTATATTGTGCAGTAGCCTGGTTTGTGAAGAATAATGTAAGAAAGCAAATAAGAAAATAGCGCATTTAGTATAGTTTTATTTTACAGTCAAAACAAGGCTCATAAATTCTTTTATTCAACTTCTACCCATAAAAACAAGTGTTGGAATTCTTTTTAACAAAGAAACTTTGAGTTAAAAAAGTGATTTTGTCAACAAAATCAAACATAATCTTTAGTTTAATAGAAAATGAAATGATGCAAAAATATATGGAATGTTTACTAAATATTCAAAGGCTTATTTATGATAGATTCATTTATTGATGAATTCCATAATTATGTTTGGATTAAATATAAATGCCTTCCCTCATTTGAATTTATTACCAGGTAATTTCTTTGCATGGTTATTTAATCAATATTAATGTGCGTTTATTTATATCGCCTGGCACTTCCCCACATTGAAAAGACCCACTTTTTACCTTCGTTATTCTTAAATAGAAGAAACTCAATAAACCTGAATCTTTATGGCTACTTTTGACGGGCTTGATCCTCATGAAATATAATCAGGGACAAGCTTGTAGGCTAATATTTATTGATGAAAAGATAGGGTGATTAAATGAAAAAAGAATTATTAGTAGCTTTTGCTTTGGTGCTATCCTGGGGTATTTTGAATGGCCAAAAAAGATTAGTTAGTCAAAAATTACAAACAACTTATTTTAAGGAAGATACCACTTCACTTTTACGCAATCCCGCCATGGGGTGGGGAGTATATGACGATGCCAATACAGAGGTGCAAAATGCAGACGAATACTGGAAAGCGCAGGATTCTGCTGCACGAAAATCAGCCTCCTTCTTTTATGTTCGTTACCGCTGGTCGGATATGGAACCGGAGGAAGGAAAGTATGCCTGGCTTTATAATGAGAATTATAAAAAACTCATAGCAGGCGCAAAGGAACGGGGCTTGAAACTTTGTTTCCGTGTGT
>JBBSSE010000561.1:0-2147 GCA_038242375.1 Chitinophagales bacterium | reverse complement strand
TTCGTGTTTTCGATTTACACAATTCCTGTAGTTCTTGCCTAAAAATCTGTGGTTAAAACCGCAGGTTCCCTCGCAGTCTTACGCGTTTATGATTTTATAACTTAATTCTTTCATCAGGGAACCCGGAGACACATTCTGACTATTAATCCCGATACTTTTCAAATTATATTCATGCAGAAGAAGTACAATTCCTTCCAATTGCGAGAAGGTGTAATTTTTCATCGTAACAAAAGCCTGGTCCACAAGAAAAGGATTATTAAAAAACAACGGTCGTAATGCTCTTTCACTCCGGTCCGGCATCTGCATGGCAGACATTATTTTTATAAAATATCCATATAAAGACGGAAGAACCAATTGAATCGGAACGGCCTTTGGATTCGCTTCAAAATATTGAATAATACGAATCGCTTTCGCCTGATCTTTTATACTAAGCGCATGTTGCAATTCATAAATATTATATTCCTTGCTGACACCAATGAATTTTTCAATATCATCTTCGGTAATATTTTTCTGGGTAGTGATATTAATCGACAATTTTTCTATTTCATTCACAATCCTCGAAAGATCATTCCCCACATGATCTACAAGAAGGGATAATGCCTTAGGGGCAATTTGAAAACCTTTGGATTGAATGTAGCCATTTGCCCAGGCAGGCAGTTGGTTGTCATAGATCTTTTTCGATTGAAAAACTTCTCCGTGCTTCTTAAGAATCTTAGCCAGTTTACTCCGGCCATCAATGACTTTCCCTTTATGAGAAACCACAAAAACCGTAGAAGCAGATGGATTGGCAATGTAGGGTTCAAGTTTATCCAGATCCCTCATTTGCTGAGCCTCTTTCAACAGAACCACCTGTTTTTCAGCGAACATGGGATATCGTCGGCAAGCATTTACAATAGCTGCCCAATCGGCATCCTTGCCATAGAAAACAGTTAAATTAAAAGACGCATCTGCTTCGGATAATATGCTCTTCTCTGCATAATCCATCACTTCATCAATAAAAAACTCTTCTTCTCCTTCGAGCCAGTAAAGTGGTTTAAATATATTTTTCTTCCAGGAAGAGATAATAGACAAGGAACTCATTTTTCAAAGATAAAATTTTAGATTTAACTTCATGCCTTCTGTTCGTATTTAATAATTACACATTAATTTCGTTTAGCATAATTTTTGCAATTTTTACCTAATCAATCAAAAACCTTACAAATGAATTACGAAAATTTTCCCGAGGCTGAAAAATCACAAAATATAGATGTCCCAAAAAAAAATAGTGGACGCAATATTCTCACCGCGGTATTGGTAATATTGTTATTGGGTACCTGGGGTTATATCATTTATGACAAAAATAATACCCGTCAGATAACAGAAGGCCTCACCACACAAATTGTCAACAGTGATTCTTCCCGGAATGAACTTCAGCGTGAATTAGATGATGCAGCCCTGCGCCTGGATGCGCTCAAGACGTCCAATGTAAAAGCAGATAGTTTATTAAAAACAAAAGATAAGGATATTAATGATTTAAGAAGCAGGGTTCAGAAGATATTAAATGATAAGAATGCAACAACCTCTCAATTGGCAGAAGCGAAAAGACTGGTAGCACAATTAAAAGGAAATATAGAAACCTATGTAGCGGAAATTGAATCCCTTAAAGCTGAAAATGTACAACTCACCGAGGATAAAAGGGTTGTAACAGAACAACGGGATGTTGTACAGAAAAATCTCGATTCTGCCGGAAATGTGATCAAAGAAAAGGAAAGCGTGATTGACATCGGTTCTACTTTGCATGCTTCTAATTTTAGTATCATTGGTATAAAAGAAAAAAACAGCGGTAAAGAAAAAGAAACAACGAAGGCTAAAAAAGTGGATAAATTAAGAATCTCTTTTGTGGTAGATGAAAATAGAATTACCCAATCAGGCCCGAAAGATATTTATGTAGCGATTACATCTCCCGATGGAAACCCGGTATCTGTGGAAGCTTTGGGTTCAGGAAAGTTTATGACACGTGATGGTGTGGAAAGATCTTATACTAAAAAAATACAGGTCTATTATGAGCAGGGTCAGAAGGTTCCTGTAACGATCGAGTGGTCTCAAAACAGCGATTTCCAAACAGGAAACTACAAGATTGAAATCTATAATAACGGATTCAAAATAGG
>JBBSSE010000560.1:0-2167 GCA_038242375.1 Chitinophagales bacterium | reverse complement strand
GGGCTTTGTGATTGTACCTACAGAATTAATTCCTGAAAACGGTAAAAAGCTGGAATCGGTTGTTTTGGAACTGGCTCATTTGAACGGCCTGGAAAACGTATTCATTGAATGGCTTGAAGAGCATAATTATTTTTGCAACTCCTTGGTTGACAGGATTGTTACGGGAATGCCTACCCCGGATGAAAGAGAGGACTATTTTGAGGATCTGGGTTATCGCGATGAATTACTTATCGTTTCGGAAGTATATTGCTTGTGGGCAATTGAAGGAGATGATTATGTCAAAGATGTTTTATCTTTTTACAAGGCGGACGACGCGGTAAAAATAGAACCGGATATTGAACTCTACCGTGAATTGAAATTGCGCTTGCTGAATGGCACACATACTCTCGTCTGCGGCATCGCATTTCAGGCAGGACTGGGTACCGTAAGATCTGCCATGGAAAGTAGCTCGATGTCGGTCTACCTGGAAGAGTTGATATATTCCGAGATCGGTCCTTCTATTTCGTTCAAAATGGATAATTCTGTTATTATAGATTTTACTCAAAAAGTTTTGGACCGGTTCCGTAATCCACATATCCAACATTATTGGAAAAGTATCGCTCAGAATTATTCGCAGAAAATGAAATTGCGCTGTGTGCCCCTCTTGCTTCATTATTTTGAAAAAAATAAGACTGCACCACCTTTAATTACTTTCGGTTTTGCGGCCTATATACATTATATGAAATCCGTGAAAAAGGAAGAGGGGAATTACTTTGGATTTAGCAATGGAAGTTTCTATCTGATAGATGATGAAATGGCCGCACATTTTTTTCATCTATGGCAAAACGGTACTCCGAAATCTGTTGTTGGTAATGTGTTGGGTAATGCAAACTATTGGAATTCTAATCTTAACTGGTTGCCCGGATTTAGCCATGAAGTATTAGGTTACTTAAATATAATTATGAAAGAAGGAATGAAATCAGCGATTGAAGATTTGGTTTTAAATAATTGTACCAGGGATTAAAGTGCACAATAACGAAGCCATATCCAAGGGCCATTTAGTGTAGGTTAAGTTTTTTTTTGCGGTTGGTTTATTGATCGAAAAAGCAGAAATCATTATTTTTAAAATAATGAATCAAAAAGTATTTTTTAATAAAAAATGTGCCGCAGGGGATTCTATCTGGAAAAGATAATTTTATTTACAGTTCAAATGGAACTGAACCTTTTGATCTAAATAAACATTTTCAAATAAGAATAATATGGAAAAATTTTTGAGTGGGGATTTCTTACTTAATTCTGAAACAGCGAAAAAACTGTATCACGATTATGCGAAAGAAATGCCCATCATCGATTATCACTGTCACCTGCCGGTAGAGCAGATAGCGGAGGATATTAATTTTGAAAACCTCACGCAAATCTGGTTATATGGCGATCACTATAAATGGCGCGCCATGCGCACAAACGGTGTGAATGAGGAATATTGCACGGGCGATAAAACAGATTTTGAAAAGTTTGAAAAATGGGCGGAAACAGTTCCCTATACTTTGCGAAATCCTCTTTATCACTGGACGCACCTGGAATTGCAACGTTATTTTGATGTTCATGATATTTTGAATGCAGATAGTGCCAATCGTATTTATGACGATTGCAGCGTTAAATTAAAAACCAAAGAATATTCTGTTCGCAATCTGCTGCGCAAAATGAATGTCAAAATGGTTTGCACAACGGATGATCCGGTCGACTCACTGGAGCATCATCGCAAAATAAAGGAGGATGGTTTTGAGATACAGGTTCTGCCTGCTTTTCGTCCTGATAAAGCGATGTATGTTGATAACATTTCAGACTTCAATACCTATGTAGATACGCTTGAAAAAGTCAGCGGTATCAAAGCAAATACTTACAAAGAATATCTGGAAGCTCTCAAACAACGACATGATTTTTTCGCAGAGATGGGTTGCAAGGTTTCTGATCATGGGCTTGAAAAGATCTATTCAGAAAATTATACAGAAGAAGAGATCAATACTATTTTTGGGCAGATACGAAAAGGCGAAGACGTTTCTTTCAGTGATAAGCTGAAATTTAAATCAGCCATGCTCTATATTTTTGCCATCTGGGATCACGAAAAAGGATGGATTCAGCAATATCATTTGGGTGCCTTGCGCAACAATAATGCACGTATGCTGGCGTG
>JBBSSE010000559.1:0-2188 GCA_038242375.1 Chitinophagales bacterium | reverse complement strand
GTTATTTGTTTGGTGCTGGGCGCAAAAATTATGATGGATAATTGGTTTGGATAAGAAGAATTGGGATTTAGGATTTGGGATTTAGGATTTAAGGAATTAGGAATTAAGAGACTTTTCGTTCGTAAGTGAAATTAGGAAACGTAGAAGATATTGGATTTTTTCTTTTTTTGTTAACTCACTTGAGGCTGGTTTTAAAAAACTGAAAGGATACTATGATTATAGTCTCATTCATTGAAATAAATCGACGACTGGGTGCAACGTAAATTAACTAACTTGATAATTTTTTTTAACAAAAAAGTATCCGACCGTAACTGTTTTATCATTCACTTAAATAGCTATTTTCTTTTAATTATCTGTGTCATTCCAGAGATATTACACCATGAAATTGCACACTATTTGAGTCGCCGATTGTCAGAAGCGACGAAACAGGTAGTAATGTAATGGAACCAAAGGCTGGTTGATACTTATCAAACAGACACCTGTTCATCAATGCCTTTCATCCTTCAGGAGGACATTTCCAAAAGGGCCTTATCAGAAATTACCGGAATAAACCATAACAGTATTGTGAAGTGGCGTAATCAATACAAAAATGAAGGTATTGCACCACTATTAACTCATGGACGAGTTGGAGGATTTAAAAAGAGAGTGGTTTCCAAAGAGGTGCACCAACAACTTGAAAAGAAATTAAATGATCCAAAGAATGGAATTAGAGGATACACTGAACTTTTAGAATTTGTAAAAAAAGAACTCTCTGAAGACTTGAAATATATTACATTGGTAAAATACACTCAACGTCATTTTGGGAGCAAAATTAAAGTTGCAAGAAAAAGCCATGTAAAAAAAGATGATTTACTGGTTGACACTTTTAAAAAAACTTTAGTCAAAAGTGTCAAGAAGTAATTTTGCAGTCAGATGCAAAGTTCACCTCAGTTATTCTATATTTTCAGGATGAAAGCAGATTTGGTTTATTCACCAGGAATGGCAAAGCGTTACGGCAAAAGGAGTGAAACCAATCTGCCCTTTCCACCAGGTCTTTAAAACCCTGTACCTCTTTGGGGCATTTTCGCCAATTAATGGGGATAAATTCCTATTGGAAATGCCTCATTGTAATGGGGAGGCTTTTCAAATTTTCCTCAATCTCTTATCATTACAGAATCCCACAGAATTGAAAATAATGATACTGGACAATGGGGCTTTCCACAAAACAAAGACCTTATTCTCCCGGAAAATATAGTATTGATCTTTTTACCTCCTTTCAGCCCGGAACTTAATCCAGCTGAAAATGTTTGGGCGGTCTTAAAAAGAGAATTTACGAATAAACTTCATAACTCTCTCGAAGAAGTAAGCGACTTTATAGCAAGTGCAACAAAAAAGCTGACTTCTCAAAAAGTTAAAAGCATCTGAGGGTTTAAATATATATTTTTGGGAATAGATTGGACTCTGTCATAATTATAATTGGTATTATTACGTGAATTAAAGGCCTTCGAACAAGCACAACCTGAAGAACCCTGGCCTGTCAAGATAAAAGAACTGTTTCTCAATGCCCTTCAGTTAAAGGTGAACGTACGCGATTTGAAAAAGATAAATTCAATAGAAAAAAGATTTGAAAAGCTTATTAAGGTCGACCAATCTAATGCCCGGGAAAATACCAGCATTTTGGAAACGCATGAATAAACATATAAGCAAGATATTTACTTTCTTTAATCATGATGATGTGCCGCCGGACAACAATGGTTCGGAGCGCGTAATCCGTTGAGTCAAGGTAAAACAAAAAGTATCGGGTCAGCTTAAAACTGAATAGGGTGGTCATCAATATGCTATGAACCGCTCAATAATTGATACTCTAATCAAAGAGAATAAAAATGGACATGAGGGCTTATCCAGGATAGCAATTGCAGCCCAATCCTGACAGAATAAAAGATTTACATATTACTCAATTTGACATGACTAATAATCATGACTTCAAAAAACCCACAACCTCCCATCTCATCTCTCCACCATTCACCGCTTATGGGAAGTCGTCCTCTTTCCATATCCTCCGCATTGTTTACAGGGATAAATTATCCGTAACTTCGCAAATAAAAAAAAATCAGTATGAAAAGAGTCTTAGCAATTGTATTCCTCGTAATTGTCGTTTTGGGCGTATGGTGGTTATTTTTTAAAACCGATAAACCTGAAACTGAATTTG
>JBBSSE010000558.1:0-2197 GCA_038242375.1 Chitinophagales bacterium | reverse complement strand
TGGTCGGTGAGGAAACCGACCAGGGCAGTAAACCGTGTAATGATTGCTGGTTGGTGAAGAGACCAACGAAAAAGGTAAACCGTGCACAGCGTTTCCATCACCGTTTTTCTATGCAACGAGGCGCCTTATTAAAATGCACCCAGGAAAAAGCCGGATGCCCAAATACAAAAATCCGGCAAGACCGTTTTATCGACCTGCCGGATTCCATAATATTATTTTATCCCGATGGGATAATTATTTTATAGGAGCTGCTACAACTGCCTTATTTAAGGCCGATGTCATTTCCATGCTTACAGCACTTTTTTCCATTTTTATATAAGAACCTGGATTAATTTCCAACATAAAAGTGTTGTCTTCATTAACCCGGTTTACAGTTCCGTGAATACCTGCAATCGTAACAATTTTATCGCCTTTCTGCAAATCCTGCATAAATTGTTTTTGCAATTTGGCTTTCTTTGCCTGTGGCCTGATCATGAACATCCAGAATACCAGGATCATTAATCCTAAAAATACAAACTGGAAACCGCCACCGCCGCCTTCGCCTATGCCTAACATTAAAAATACTGTTGCTACATTCATTTTATTTATTGTTTTGTTGTTTTGCTGTAATCATTACAGCGGTTAATAATTAATTGTTTTATTGTGCAAGTACCTCACCCGTAAGATGTAAAACCGGAATTTCCGGATAGGCATTTGAAACGACCTGTACTTCTTTCTGAATTGGACCTACTCTTCCTTTACTATTGAAAACTACTTTAATAAATCCGGTTTCTCCCGGCATAATCGGCTGTTCCGGTTTTTCAGGAACAGTACAACCGCAACTTGCGTTTGCAGAAGAAATCACCAAAGGCTTATTGCCTGTATTTTTAAAACGGAAACTAAAACTGGCATTTTCGCCTTCTTTTATTTGACCGATCTTAAAAACCGAATCAATCATTTGCACGGAAGTCGTGTCGTTTCTGCTATGCAGTTTCATTGCTTCCTCCTCATTTCCGGAAACGTTTTCATTCCTGATGTTGCAGGAATAAAGAAAACCCAGAACAAGAAAGATCGAAAAAACTTTTTTCATTTTATTCTTTAATTGAAAATTATAAAGTACTGTTCTTAAAATTTATTTTATTGATCTTATTTTCTGTCAAAAGTTCTTTGTGAATATTATCCAAAATACCATTAATAAAATGTCCACTTTGTTCTGTACTGTATTCCTTAGCGAGGTCAATGTATTCATTGATCGTCACCTTGGTAGGAATGGTATCAAAATATAAAAATTCACATAACCCCATTTTCATCAGGATCATGTCCAAAGCAGCAATCCTTTCAGAATCCCAATTCTTCAATTTTGGTTTAATGATCTCGAGGCAATAGTCATTTTTTTCCAAAACGGTTTTTAATAAATTGACCGCAAATTCCATTTTCTCTTCACCGACTAATCCTGTAAAGTTAAACTGTGCCGGCTTTTGAAAAAATCCATTCATCAATGAAATAATCGTTTCAGCATCATCATCCCAATGGATGAATTTACCCTCAACATCACTCACAAAATCATCATTTTCCAACATTAGATCTGAAAAGATAAATTCCAAAATAGCCTTTTCAGATTTTTTATCCCTCGATTGGATGGCGATGTATTCTTTATACTCCGGTGTATTTACCAAAGTCATGTACGCCTTCCGCACCATATCTTCATCCACCATGTACTTAATCTTAAACTCCTGAACTGAAGCCATAAAAGATCTATTTTCAAGCGTGGCCCAAACGATCTCATTGCCTGAAATCTTCGTATTGATATTCAAATCCTCATAGCTGGGCAAATGTTTGCTTGCCTTTTTAACAGCGTCTTTTTCAGCATACCTTGTTATTTCAATAATGTAATAAATAAGGTATGTTATTAATTGTTGAGAATGCTCCATTTTCTTATTAAGAATCTGTAGAGGCTCTCCCACACGGGTTTCATTGTTCATGGATTCAATACTGTAAAGCGTTTGCATTACTTTAACCCGGATATTTCTTCTGCTTAGCATTTGTTAAGAACTTGTTTTTGGGCTGCGAAGATAGATTAAATGAGCAAATTGCAGAAGTGTTATTTTGTTAAAGCCATTCAGAGTTTAATTGAAAAAGCGGATAGCTGTTTTCCAACATCTATCCGCTTCCGGGTATTTAAAAAATGATCTTATTTCTCTTTAGCCATATCGATCAT
>JBBSSE010000557.1:0-2199 GCA_038242375.1 Chitinophagales bacterium | reverse complement strand
TGGATTGAAAATAATTTTGATGGGTCAAAGTCTTTCCACATTGTAGGTAGTCACAAGTCTTATTTTGGCGCTTTGTGGAAAGATGAGAATTTTGGAATGATCCGTTATTCTGAACGGGATGAAAAATTGGGTCGGAAATTTTTTTCCTGGGCATTAAGCGGCCAGGGGAGCATTTGGGAAGATTTATTGACAGATAAAGACGGTCAGTATATTGAAATGCAGAGTGGCCGCTTGTTTAATCAGAATTCCATTTCAAGCAGCCTTACTCCTTTTAAGCAAACTTCTTTTGTACCTTATGGTACAGATGTTTGGAGGGAATATTGGTATTCTTTTGCAGGTACAAATGGTGTCACAGATGCAAATGAATTTGGCGTTATTTCATTGAAAGCGCATAAATTAATCATTTCACCTTTGCAATTTATTAATGATACCCTCATTGTTATAGATGGGAATGATAAAATTGTACACAAAGCATTTGTTAACCTAAAACCGATGAAAACTGTTGTAATCGATCTTTTAGGAGAAAATACAAACCTTCAAAATGCTGTTGTTACAATAGCCGGAAAAAATTGGACGATTAATGATCAGGAATTGGAAAGGCCGCTTATTGCACCCAAGGACTTTGACAGAAATTCTGCTTTTGGTCTATACCTGTATGCCAGGGATCTTGCCTGGTTAAAAAACTACGCTGATGCTGAACCTAAAGCGGTCGCATCTATTCGTAAAGATGAAAATTTTATTCCTTCATTTGTTTTGCTTTCTCATTTAATGTATAGGAAGATGAATTATGATTCAGCTTTTTATTACGCAAAAAAGGCGTTGAGTATTGATACCTACGATGCGAAGGCGAATTATTATTATGGTCTGGCTGCCCGGAAATTAAACAAGAAATATGATGCACTGGATGGTTTTGAAGTGGCTGCTTTAACAACGGAATATAGAAGCGCTGCTTATACAGAAATGAGTAAAATTTATTTATCGGAATTAAATTATGACAAGTCTTTTGAATATGCCGAAAAATCAATGAGAAATAATATGCAGAATGTGGAAGGTCTGCAGCTGCAATATCTGATAAACAGAATTAGAAACAAAGACGTCTCTGGTCTTATAAAAAAAATTGAATCAATTGAGGCACTGAATTATTTTCTATTATTCGAGAAATACTGGAATAATAAATCGGAGATTGAAAGGAACAGATTTGTAAGTAGTATAAGGGATGAAATGCCCTACCAAACATTTTTGGAACTGGCAATATGGTATCATAGTTTAAACCGCAATGATGAAGCAAATCAGGTTTTGAACCTGGCGCCGCAAAACCTGGAAATTCTTTATTGGAAGGCTTTCTTAAACCAAAAAACCTTGAAAGGAAATCAATTCCTGGATACCGCTAAATTGATGAGCGCTGATTTTATTTTCCCTTTCAGAGAAGAAAGTGAAGAGGTTTTGCTCTGGGTGTCTGGCAAGACAACAGATTGGAAACCCAGATATTTTTTAGCGCTTCTGAATGCTTCAAGGAATAACAAAGAGAAAGCACAAATGATTTTAGATTCAATTAATATAGAAGTTCCGTATGCCCCTTTTTATATAGTCAGGGCATCTCTAAACATCAATGCTTCTTTGGAAAAGAATTTGAAACTATCCGTAAAGTATGGGAATAATTCATGGCGTTATTACAACTATCTTTCAAGGTATTATTTATCAAAACATAACTATGAAGAAGCATTGAATGTGATTGAACCTTTTTATAAAAAGAATCCGGGGAATTATGTTTCCGGAATGCTGTATGTGCGTACGTTAATGCGTAACAATCAATATGAGCAAGCGAACGCGGTTTTAAAGGATTTGAAAGTATTGCCTTTTGAAGGCGCGGGGGAGGGCCGACGACTATATGAAGAAACGAAATTGGTTTTGGCTTTAAATGAAATGCAAAAAAATAATTACGCCGAAGCTTTAAAATATTTGAATGAGGCAAGAGAATGGCCTGCAAATATGGGTGTTGGAAAACCATATGATAATTTAATTGATGCGCGTCCGGAAGATTTTTTTGAAGCTCTTGTCATGCACCAGTCAGGCCAGGTGGAACGTGCAAAAAAACTTTTTGAAAAAGTGGCGAATGACAGGCAATCGGTCAGCTCAAATAATACACTTTTGCAGATAGCTGCACTAAATTATCTAAATAAAAACACGGATGCGGATTCC
>JBBSSE010000556.1:0-2206 GCA_038242375.1 Chitinophagales bacterium | reverse complement strand
AATGCATTAAAAGAGGCAATGATTCCTGCTATTAAAAGACCAATTATAAAGGCAGGGCCTGAAACGCCTGCTGCCACACCTGTTACCACAAAAATGCCTGCTCCTATGATTGCACCAAGACCGATACCTACAGCGTCTTTTAAAGTGAGTGAACGTAATAATTCTTTATTATCGGTTGTTTCCATTATTCATTTTTTCTTATACCAGGAGAAGATGACGTTTATTTATACATCTGCTCAATGCTGAATTCTTAATGATCAATGCTATCTTTCTCACAGGTTTTATAGGATGATAATTTCGGAATTTATTTTCCATCTGCTACCTGGTATTGACTCCTTCTGATGATAGGCATTTAGTTTTATTTTCTAACTTTTTTATTTTTCAATTCCTCAAATAATTTCTGATAGGTTGGTGTTGGAATATTTAATGCTTGCCCTGTTTTGATTACATAATTTGTGAGTGATTCCAATTCCGTGTGAGGTTTATTACTTTTAAAATCTCTCTGCATAGAAGTCGTATTATTAAACGGAACATTCTTTAAACGATGGAGCACTTTGGCAGTAATATCTTTATCAATCGGGATGTTTTTCGTCAGGGCAATTTGTTTCACCTCTTCTATTAAATTGAAAAGAACGTCTTCATGCTTTTCGGCTACCTCACCAACCGTTTTATCATAATAGGATGTAGCTGAGGCAATGGCAGAAATAAAAATGAATTTCGTCCAGACAATGGTAGAGATTTCCTTACTGAAAGTGGCATCAATGCCGGCTTTTTGCATGATTTTTTCAAGCATTAAAAAGCGTTCGTCTGATGTGTTATCCAGGCCGAAAAATATTTTCTGCATATTCCCGAGATTCTCGATCACTCCCGGCGACTTGATGTGCGATACAATATAAGCGCAACCTTCTGAAACAGTTACATCAGGTAAAATTGCTTTTATTCTTTGCCCACTGTCCACGCCGTTCAAAAGAGGGATTATTATTGTATCGTTTTGGAGGCAGGGTTTTAATTGTTCAATGGTTTCTTCCAGGTCATAGTTTTTTGTACAGATAATAATATAATCTGCAGGTCCTGCTTCCGCAAAATTATCTGTTGCTAAAAACGGATGAACTGTAAATTCTGTGTCTCCTTTGATGATTTTTAAACCATCTGATTTGATCTTTTTTAAATGTTCTCCGCGGGCTATAAAAATGATTTCAACTTCCGTGCTATTTGAATATTCTTTTGCTAAAAGGCCACCAAAATAACCTCCAACTCCACCGATTCCAACAACGATAATTCTTGTTTTTTTATTCATATGGATGTTTTCTTTAGGTTTTGAATTGAAAGGTGCAAGGAGCAACTTTTATAGGCTTTTTAGAAAGGTTTTTGAAAGTATAAGAAGTCAGGAAAGGTAATCGGGTCAATTAGGACCATTATTGTATATTATAAATATTTTTCGGATAATCTTTTTGCCAGTTCTTTTTTATAATCCCGGTTTTTTGGAACATTAAACGAGCCTTTTAAAGATTTTACAATAGGGTTAATTTGATTTGAATTTGAGTAACATCTGTTGTTAAGGCTTTTAAATAATTTTCAACCAAATCAGATAAACTTGTCCCTTTGCCCTTTGCATACTTCTTCGCTTCTTGATAACAGATTCCTTCATTGTTAATGTCAATTTTTTATTCATTTAAAATGTCTTTTAAAATTGAATTTGTCCGGATAAAGTTAAATTGATTTTTATTGTGCGGATCTTTTAACCATTTGCCAGGATATACTGGAATGAATTGAAGACCCTTTTTTACAAATCTATCGTCCGGAAAGTTAAGTTTACTCTTGGCGTTTTGACCAATTTTGTTGGCGGTAAGCGGTGCAGCCAATTAGTTTGGGTGCTTCCTTTCATCACTAATAAACTTCCATGTTCCAGAATTAGAGAAACTACTTCCTTTGTGCTCTTATGTTTGAAGGCAAATTTCCGTTCCGCTCCGAAACTAAGCGAACAAATTGCACCGTCCTTTTTTAAATCCTTTTCACCATCGCTATGCCAGGCCATTCCTTCTTCACCCGTGTGGTACAGATTCAATAAACAGGAATTATAGGTTTCTCCGGAACTTTCCTCTGCGATAGATTTTAGGGCTAATAATTCCTTTGTCCAGGGCAGCGCTCTTTTGGTTACTTTGGAATACGTATATTCAAAATCAATGTCACCATACCAGGCTACTTT
>JBBSSE010000555.1:0-2210 GCA_038242375.1 Chitinophagales bacterium | reverse complement strand
TGAATTGCTATTTTTAATCCTATAATATTGATATAGTGAATAATATATAAATTCGTTCGATAGGTCTTTTAGAAATATCTATAAAGCATCTAAAATCATTTAACAATAGCATAAAAACCCACATGGGATCTATCAATTTATGTATTTTTACCATGAACAAATCCGTAATTTGTACGTATTATTTTTATTTGACCAAAAAAAAACACATTTTTGCAACCAACCTTAGTAAATGAAGCTACAAGATATTTATCCAAACCTGTGCGAAAGAAAAGCTAATGGCAGAAAATCATTCGCCGTATTAATCGATCCCGACAAGGTCGATAATGAAAAAATGCACCGGCTTTTGGAATTGGCTCATGCTGCTAAAGTTGATTATTTCCTTGTGGGTGGAAGTTTGGTTATTTCCAACTATCTTGATACCTGCGTTCAATTTATAAAAAAGAATTCTTCTATTCCGGTGATTTTATTTCCCGGAAGTCATACACAAGTTTCCAAATATGCTGACGCGCTTCTCTATCTTTCTTTAATCAGCGGACGAAATCCGGATTTATTGATCGGTCAACATGTGATCAGCGCGCCTGCAGTCCGCAAAAGTGGATTGGAAATTCTTAGCACCGGTTATATGGTCATTGATGGTGGAGCACCTACAACAGTTTCCTATATTTCAAATGCATCTCCCCTACCGGCAGATAAAGATGATATCGCCATGTGTACAGCGATGGCCGGCGAAATGCTGGGAATGAAATTAATATACATGGATGCCGGCAGCGGTGCTAAAAGACCGATCACGGAGAGCATGATCGAAAAGGTATCGAGACATATTTCTGTGCCGTTATTTATTGGTGGTGGTATCACTAATCCCGAAAAGGCTTATCTAAATTGCAAAGCTGGCGCGGATATTATCGTCGTTGGAAATGCCATCGAAAAAGATGAATTACTTATTATGGAAATGGCTTCGGCGGTGCATTCGGTTCCGGTGAAGGTTTGAGGGATAAATGGCTGAATGTTTGAATGGCTGAATAGCTGAATGGTTAAATGGTTTCAGCAGTTTGCTGATTTCTATATCATTTTTTTTGATAGGGTATATAGTTTTTTCTTCACTGATATTTTTAAATATCGACACCGTTTCTTATATTTTCCATTCTGCAATCAATTCCTTTGAAAAGAATTTAAACTATATCAGTTTAAGGTTCTTCTTCATTTTTATATAAAGTTTATCCACAATTCGAGCGAATGTGGATGACTTAACTCCTGTTCTTCCTTCTTCATCGGAATAGCAAAGGCTAATTTGTTGATTTACTGTATTTTCAGTTTTATTTAGAATCCACGGTGACAAATTTGATTTCTCCGAGGCCTGATTTTCCAGCAATTTCAACAAAAAAAAACCGGAAGTTCATCACTTCCAGTTTTGTATTCTAAAGAACTCGTAATTGAAAACTTTGAAATCAAAGCTATCGGCATTATTTTCTACCGCCACCAATAACAACGCCTAATTTTAGACCTAAATAGCCACTTTTATCTTGTACAAAATTATACTCGACACCTAAGCGCAAATGGCCATATTCGAAGCCTCCCCGAGCCATAAAGCCAAAATTAGAGGTTGTTGGAATATCATTAGCTGAAGAAATATCATCGTCAATATCCACATTTGCATAAGTAAAGAGACCAGCGCCGGCACCAATAAAAGGTCTGAATTTTTCATTAGAGAAATAATAATCACCGGTAGCAAGATAAGAACCGTTTACCTGTGCTTTTCCTGTTTCCCCTAAATCGTCCACATTCACCATCGCTGCTCCTTCCATGCGAAGGCCTAATGATAGTTCGTCCATAACCGCGTATTTAGGTTCAATAACAAATAATACTCCTGCATTCCTTCCGGTCCCTTGCGATGTCTGTGGAATGGCGTATCCTATACTTACATCTACCTTAAATTTTTTAAATATCTGGTCTCCATCCTGGGCTTGCATTGATAAACTAAAAATGCATAATAACGCTGTCAAAATTGATACTCTTTTTCTCATGTTTGTTAATTTTAATTTTTATAAGTTTTGTGAAACAATATTAAGTACTTTTTTATGATATAAATACTTTGAAATTAAATTTTTAAAAGAATTTTTTCCTTCATTACATTTTTTGATAGTTGCCTTTATCTGCAGTTTACCAGGAATAATCAAAGATTTTGAAGGGTTAAAACTTACATGGCTGGATAG
>JBBSSE010000554.1:0-2215 GCA_038242375.1 Chitinophagales bacterium | reverse complement strand
TTTTATATAGGAGGAGTATATTTTATTTTCCTGCGAAATTTTTGAAAATCACTCCGACATAACAGCCCCCGGTATTTTGTGAACCGTCATAATCGGGCTCTACAAAAGGTGTTATATGCAGCCAAAGTTTTTTATTTAAATAGAATTGGTTCTGTAATTGAAAACTATATCCCAGGTTATGAACTGTGCGTTTGTCCATTCTGGTGCCGTCTCCGTCATAACTATTTAGTCTTATGCGTTTTTGATCTCTGAATATATCAAGTGTCCAGGCTCTTTGTGGTAATGTATTATAGGGTGGCGCCATTTCTGCATTGATAAAATAAAAACGGTAATTCAATCCAATGTTTGGCTTTAAAATGTATTTCTTTTTTTTGATGATTTCATAAGAAAAAGTTTGATGAAACTCCAAAATATTTACTTTTAAAGTAGCACCTACAAAATCATTAAAATGATATAAATATTTATACCCTAATTGGGGTTTTGTATATAATCTGTTTTTGATTTTTAAATCGTAGGCAATCTGTAGGGGTGTTCCGTCTGCCAAATTTTTATTAACTGCATAACCTGTAGAGATTTCTAATTGAGCAGAAACGGTCAATGAAAACGTGATGCAAAAAAGGGTTAGGAGAAGAATTTTCATAAAATAAATTTAGGGTTTTGGCTTTCGTATTTCAAATCTAATAATTTTAGTAAAATCTTTTTCAAATTGCTTCTTTATTTTTATAATGAATTTTTATCAAAAAAAATCCCATGGAAATGAAACCATGGGATTTTAAATATTTAGAATCTTTATTTACTCATTGGATGAATCATTTGCCGGATTATTCATTACCGGAGGAATGCTTTCATTACGCATATTCGGCGAATCGTTCTGCTTTTGAGGCGTTGCAAAAAATTGTTCCATACTATTCAATTGTTGAAGAATCTGCTGAACTATTTGATTGTCATAGTTTAAAGCATATTTATGTCTTTCTGAAAGACTTTGATAATATCTCTCCTGCTGCTCCAGGTCTTTTCGTAAAGCATTGGTGATCTTTTGTGCAAGAGCAGTGTCTCCGGATTTATACGCGGCCAATAATAACTGTCCTGAAATCTGATTGTGTTGCTGGCGACGGGAAACCATTGCATAAGGCATATTTTCCTGTGACATGCCCGCATCTAACTTTTCAAGCAATTTGCGTGCTTCTTCTTTTTTGTTATGATCTGCAAGATAAAGTGATACCAATCCCATTTGCATCCGGATGGTATTCAGACTTTGACGATTTACTTCATCAAAGAATACTCCCGGTTTATCCGCATTGCCAAATACAAATTTATTCATCATCACGTTGTAAGCCCAATCTCCATTTACTTCTCCATTTTTTACAGGTACCAGACGATAGGTAAGGCCATCCGTTCTTAAATAATCCTGGAAACCAAGATCATTATATAGGGAGGTAAAGTATATAGGCCTTGACCAATTATTAGCAGCAATGATATTCAATATGGCACTTTCGTTCTTGCCAATTGCATTTCTTGGAAGGTCAAATACTAATTCGCTTACCACGCTATCTGTCGCGTTTACGGTTCCGTTTTTAAGTACCGTATTATAATCTACGGGCACTTTTACTTTCTTGGATGGATATATATTCAGGTAATCGCCTTCATTTGGATACATGCGTTTTGGATCATCCGATCCTGCATAATCCTTCATCATCGTGTAGAGATCGAAAGGCTGACTCTGATCCACTTTTGCACCCGGCAAATCAGGAAAATAGTATATCGCATCGCGGTTGCTTCCTAAGATCTGATCTGCAGTCCAGATCACATCCACCGGGGCACTTTGATTTATTTTATACCTCAATTGGTTAATATACCAGTCTGTACCTAATAAACTGGAGTTGATCACCCGGATATCAGGCCGGATTCCTTGTACTTCCTGTGCATACCATAAAGGGTAAGTATCGTTATCTCCAAAAGTAATCAGAATGGCATTCGGAGCGCAACTTTCCAAATAATCAATGGCTACGTCACGTGCCAAAACTTTATGGCTTCTATCATGATCGTCCCACTCCTGGCTTGCCATTAAAACGGGCACAGCCAACAGGCAAATACCGGCAGCTAAATAAGTGGCCATTTTTCCTTTCACGACCTTTTCAAAAAACTCCCGGACGTATAATACGCCCAAACCGATCCAGATAGCAAAGGCATAGAAAGAACCTACAAAGGCGTAATC
>JBBSSE010000553.1:0-2230 GCA_038242375.1 Chitinophagales bacterium | reverse complement strand
GCTTTCCTGATCTCCCGGCCTCTTTCTGTTCTGATAGGTATATTCTGAAGATTGGGATTCGTGCTGCTAAGTCTTCCGGTTACGGCGATTGCCTGTCCATAACAGGTGTGCACACGTGAAGTCCGCTTATTAATTAATTGCGGTAAAGCATCTACATAAGTGGATTTCAGTTTAGCCAGTTCGCGGTAATTTAAAATATGATCCACAATAGGATTCTCTTTGGCGAGCTTCAACAAAACATCTTCTCCCGTAGCGTGCTGGCCTCCTTTTGTTTTCTTTGATTTCGATTCAATTTTCATTTTATCAAACAAAACTTCACCCAATTGTTTCGGGGATGCCAGGTTGAATTTTACACCAGCCATTTCATATACAGTTGCCTCGCATTTATTGGCCTCAATCTCCAGTTCTTTAGAATACATATTCAGGAATTCCGTATCTACATTCATTCCTTCGTGTTCCATATCAGTCAACACTTTCACCAAAGGAAGTTCCACTTCATTCAATACTTTTTCCACCTGTTTGCCTTTTAATTCAGGTAGAAAAGCTTCTTTCAATTGCAATGTAATATCCGCGTCTTCGGCAGCATATTCTTTTACCTTTTCCATTTCCACATCCCGCATATTTCCCTGGTTCTTTCCTTTTTTCCCAATCAGATTCGTAATGGGCACCGGCACATATCCAAGGTATTGAGCACTTAACAGATCCATATTCCTCCGGCCTTCACTTTCTATAACATAGTGCGCCAGCATCGTATCGAAAATCTTTCCTTTCAGTTCCACACCGTACCATTTCAACACCAGCAGATCATACTTAAGATTTTGCCCGATCCAGATTTTTGATTCATCCTTAAACACCGGATCGAAATAATGCAAAACCTTTAACGTTTGCTCTTCCTCTTCAGGACAGGGAACAAAATATCCTTCCCCGGCTTTAAAAGAGAAACTTAAGCCTACCAAATCTGCATCATTTGCATCGATAGACGTCGTCTCTGTATCAATGGAAATTTCCGTTTGTTTGGAAAGGGTATTGACCAGTTCAAGGATCGCTTCTTCTCCTTCCACCAAATAATAATTATGCGGCGTGTTATCAATATTTTTTTCAGCCGCCAATCCCGGTAATTCTTCTTCAGTCTTTGCTACAGCAGGTCTGGAAACCGGCATATCCATCGCATTGCCAAATAAATCTGTTTGTATGACAGTTTGTTCTACAACGAATACACTATACTCATCTCCCAGGATTCGTTTACCCAAAGTCTTAAATTCCAGTTCGGTAAATATATCCTTAAGCGCTTCCGTATTATATGCCTTTATCCTGAAATCTTCTTCGTGAAACTGGCATGGAACGTCTGTGATAATGGTGGCTAATTTTTTAGATAAAATAGCCAATTCTTTTCCATCTCTAATTTTTTGTCCAAGAGCACCTTTTATGTTTTCAGCATCAGCAAGTACATTCTCCAAAGTCTCATATTGCGCTAATAATTTAGCAGCGGTTTTCTCTCCTACACCGGCTATTCCGGGAATATTATCACTGGCATCCCCCATTAAACCCAAAACATCTATTACCTGGCTCACATTTTTAATTCCCCATTTTTCACACACTTCCTTCTCACCCAATATTTCAATGTTTCCGCCCTGGTAACCGGGTTTGTACATCCGGATATTTTCAGTAACCAATTGCCCAAAATCCTTATCAGGAGTAACCATAAACACCTGGTAGCCTTCCTTTTCAGCCTGTTGTGCCAAACCACCAATTAAATCATCCGCTTCATAGCCATCGCATTCCACAACGGGTAGGTTAAACCCTTCAATAATTTTTTTTATATCCGGTATTGAATCCAACAAATCTTCCGGCGCAGCTTCTCTTTGCGCCTTGTAGGCGGCAAACTCTATATGTCTTTCTGTGGGCGCGGCTGTATCAAATGCAACCGCGAGATGCGTTGGATTTTCTTTTTTTATTAGGTCGAATAAAGTGGTTGTAAACCCATATTGCGCATTGGTATTTTTCCCTTTTGAGGTTATTATCGGGCTGCGAATCATTGAATAATATGCACGATAGATCAGGGCCATTGCATCAAGCAAAAATAATTTCTTCTCCATTTTGTAAAAATAACACAATCGAACCTATTAGGTGAGGTTAGGTTTCAGGTATCAGGTATTAGGTTTTAGCTATTAGGTTTTAGGTTTTAGGTTCTAGTCGTCCAACAATCTAACCATTCAGCAATTCAACCATT